>JBGVMW010000068.1:0-9103 GCA_045125095.1 Lachnospiraceae bacterium | reverse complement strand
AATTCTCCCCTAAAAGCTCTACCAGTTCTTCGTGTGATAATTCACTGACAACAGGTTCTGCATGTGGAAGCCCGCTTAAGTCAGCATCTCTTTTTCCCTTTGTCTTTTTCTTCTTGTATCCTTTGACATTAATTTCTTCTGCATCTTCCGTATTTTCCACTGTATGTTCTGCTTCGTTAAAGCACTGGTCATACATACTGAAAATATTCAGCTGTTCATACTCTTCCGTCTGATATTTCATTTTTTCAGAGGAACATCCATATCTATGGCTCTGTGCCACCTGAAACTGTTCCATTAAAATCTTCAGATTATGGTTCATATCTGCAAGCTGGATTTCCAGACACTCTGCCTGTTCCTTAAATGTTTCTGCTGTATCCTGCATGGAAAGCAGAAGTGTAATCAGCATTTCTTTATCCAGTTTTTCAGCTTCTTCCCTTGAAATTCTATTTTCCATGTCCAATACAGCCTTTCGTATAAATTCTTCCTGTATTATACAAAATCCGGAAGAAAAATACAAATCAGCCCGGACTGATTCTTCGTCATTTTGACGGTGGATAACTGAAGTGACAGGATACCCTTTTTCTTGTCTATCCAGTTGAGTTATTCACATAAAGGACTTTGTTAAGATAGTTTTCGGACTGTTATCTACCAGTACTCCGGCGATCGGTTTGTACTGGTGGATAATCTGTTAGGAACGATTCGATTTCTGATAAAATACAGTTATCATTTTTTACGTTTTTCACAATAAATTTTTTATCCCGGGAGAAGAGGAGATGTCTTGGAAATACTCTTTTTCTGTTCTATCTTCATTCCACTCATCAGCCAGTGGTATTGCTCCCATGTAATGCTTTTTATTTCATCTTCCGTGCGGGGCCATTGAAACCGTCCTGCTTCAAGGCGTTTATATAGCAGCAGTTATTCGACTTCTTAGATAACGGCTGCTGTACAAACGCATTGACGGAGCCGGTCGCTTCCAGTGGCCTAAGAATGCTTCGGAAGTACGTTCCCTAACCAGGCAGGAATTCCGCTGGCTTCTGGAAGGACTTTCCATCGAGCAGCCAAAAGCAATTCAGCCCGCACCCAGACAGAACAGAGACTTCTGATTTATTGTGCATTATGTAGAAAATATTTTCTTTGTAGGATAACCTTTTTCCCGTATAGGAAGTGGTTATCCACATCAATGCCCTGAAGTGAAACAGATCATAAATCTGATGAAACATTTCAGAGTATTGATGTGGATAACACTCTGTAAAACAGCAAAAATCATATCGATTTTAAGGTGTTTTCAGGTGCTATTCTATCGTCAAAATGACGATATGTGGATATCTCGATATTTGCCAAAAGTGCCCATATTTCCTATACTTATAGTAGTTTAGGAAGGAGGTACAAGGATGTCAGTGTCAGATGAAAATGCACTTTTAAAAATGATCATAGAGACGCAGGCATCCCGTATCCAGGAACAGAAGGCAACCATAAAGGAGTTACGCCAGATGGTTGACGAACTGCGAGGCCTAAAGGCGAATCTTGAAGAAAACCTGGAAGAACTCCGCCGTCAGTTCTTTGGTGCCAGGAGTGAGAAAACTCCCCGTGAAGAAAAGTCTTCCTCTGAAGCGAAAAAAACAGTTACCGTAAGGGAGCACACCAGAGAACGTAAGCCAAAATCAAAAAGGGACGAACTCTATGCAGACCTTCCGATAAGGGAAGTCATCTGTTCGGTCCCTGAATCCAAGAGATACTGCGACTGGTGCAATTCTCCCATGGAAGTTCTTGCCACAAGGTTTGTCAGAGAGGAAATCCGCATTACTCCTGCCCAGGTGGAAAGAATCCATTACCTACAGGAAGTTTTGATATGTCCTGAGTGCCACAAAGACCATGATGGGTCTATTAAAGCAGCGGATGTACCAAAAACATTGATTCCTCACAGTCCTGCTTCTGCATCTGCCGTTGCATATGTGATGTTCAGCAAATGCTTTATGGGGCTGCCTTATTACAGGATGGAATCTATGTTTGAACAGCTTGGTGCCAGAATTCCGAGAGAGACACAGGCCAACTGGTGTATCAAGGTAACGCAAAGATATCTGATTCCTATCTTCAACCGGCTCCACGAAGAACTCCTGAAGAGGGATCTCATTCATGCAGATGAAACGACCTGTCAGGTGCTTCATGAAGAAGGAAAAGAACCCCAGTCCACATCTTACATGTGGATTTACACATCAGGTTCTGATGAACTTCCCGGTATTGTACTGTACGAATACCAGCCTGGAAGAGCAGGCGAATATCCACGAGATTTCCTGCAAGGATTCCAGGGTAAGTTGCAGTGTGATGGCTACCAGGGTTACAACAAGGTATCTGATGTACTTCTGATCTGCTGCAGTGCCCATGCAAGAAGGAAGTTTTACGAAGCGCTTCCAGCAGAGAAGAAGAAAAGCATAAAGCTTCTGGATATCAACTCCACAGAAGCCATCAGGGAACCTGAAATACCGCAGGAAGATCTTGATAAATATATACCTGCTGAGATAGGTGTAGCTTATTTCAACAAGCTGTTCTATCTGGAAAGAGAATTCAAAGAATTATCCCCAGAGGACAGACGGATAAAGCGGCTGGAGCAGGAAGTTCCCGTTTGGGAGAACTTCTTCACTTGGCTTCAGACTTTGCATCCAACCAGTGGAAGCAAGCTGGAGAAAGCGGTGAACTATGCCCGAAATCACAAAGATACGCTGCAAAACTATCTTCAGGATGGAAGATGTGAACTTTCAAACAATAAAGCTGAGCGAAAAGCCAAAAGCTATGCTATTGGAAGAAAGAATTCACTGTTCCATACATCTGTGGATGGAGCCACAGCATCAAGTATCATATACAGTCTCGTAGAGACAGCAAAGGCAAACAATCTGAACGTGTTCCAGTATATCTATACATTGCTGTTGTACATGCCGGGCTACAAAGACAGCTCCGAAGGTATTGAGCAACTACTGCCGTGGAGTGATTTTATCAAGGAGCACTGTTCTGGGTTAATAGATGTTGAATCAGTTACGGTTGATAATCTTCCGGAGCTGCCTATTTAGCAAAACATAGCGATGGGTAATTCTGTGCGTGTGTTATTCATCGCTTACAAACAAAAAAGAATTTCGCTAATATCGTGAAAGATCTTATGGAAATGCAGTATAGCGGTAATAATCTCTATGGATATGCAATATATAATACGATTTTGAACGCATATGATTTTTAGAAAAAAATATTGGTTTTTGAAAGAATCATACAACAGATTATATCAATATGCTAAAAACATTATTGGAAATTTATTCATTATTTGGTCAGAGAATTAATGAATTTAGATGTGATATATGATACAATCAGTAATAGATAATAAGAAATTATCCTATGGTTAATATACTACAAGACAAGGGGATATTCAATTATGAAAACGATTATTTGGCAACAAAGTGATGTGATTGTAGATAGAGAAGTCGAATCTGATGAGATTGTTAAAATTATTGATCAGAATTGGGATAAAAAAACGGTTCATTATATTTGGTCAGAAACAGCAATAGGTAAAACTTCTCTAATTACTAAAGTTATTGAAAAATATGATAATGATGATTGCGATATTATCAGAATAAAAACAAAACCGTGTAATGATGATAACGGTGACACTGCATGGTATTATTTACAGGAATTATTTGATGGCATTACTAAGTATTTTGAAAAACTGGAAGAGAAAAATGGCTACGCTTTAACATTTGATAATTTCTTGAACGAGTATAATGATGATAGTGTGAACCGTACTCGATTAGCATTTGGACTGGAAACATTATTTGCTTCAGATTCTAAAAAAGGCATGTTTAAAAATGTTTGCTATGTGGCTTTAAAAAAATTCTTTAAATTGAATGAATATTCTACTGAGCAATTTAAACATGATACTTCTGTGGAATCTGTTCTTGTGAGAATAAATTACATAAGTTATATTTTAAAAGAGAGAAAAGTTTTATTGATAATTGATAACTTTCAAAATATTGATAATCAGTCATTGGGCTGCTTTAGAGATTGGATAAATGATACCGATTCCAGCACTTACTTTATATTAGAATTTACGCATAACCCCAACTCTGACAAATTTGATATACAAAAAGATTTTTTTACCGGATTAGGTGCAAAAGTAATTAAAACTGAAGTAGCGCCAATTGACAAGACATATATTATTGATATTGTTCATAGAAATGTAAAAAACCTATCCGATGACATAGCATTTAATATAAATGTTGTAAATCATTATGAGGAAGTGTCTTTGGGTAATTTAAGAGAATTGATAGATTATTCCGTAACATATGAACAACATGATGATACCAACGAGATTGAAAACAATGATACTGAGAATGGTACTTATCAGATTTTACATAATATAAATGATAATGAAACACTTGCTATGCTAAGCCTGATAATTTACCATAAAGGAAAGATAAAAAGAAAAAACGCCGAAATGATTTTCTCTCCGGAATTGGACATTTCAAAAGCCATCCATGAACTGTTGGAGTTAAATCTAATTGAAGAAACCAATGATTATTTTGAACTAAAACATGCAAGTATTACTGATCAATGGGAAAAACATATTAACGAATTTGAACAGATCAATACAGTTGTTTATGGGCGGACAAAAAAATTCTATTTAGGATATTTGGAAAGTTCTAATATTAGTGAGAGTAATGAAGCATGGACTCGGCTATTATACTTGTATTCCAAAGTTGAACCGTTTGAAATAAAAAGACTGTTACCACAATTAGAAAGCCAGATTATAGTATCAATTTCCCCAGAAGATTCATGGGATTATATTAAGCAATTATATGACATTATCAAGGAAGATATACTAAAAAATAAGGAATTATTCTTTAGGCTACTTGAAATATGTTATAAGTTAGAATTGTATGCAAATGGCTATGAAATATTTTGCTTCTTAGAAAATTCCGGGAAATTTTCTCAAAGCAAATTACTCTTGCTACATAAATTACTATATCTTTCAGCATTGGATCAGCATGAAGATGTTATTGAGTTGTTTGAAAATATTAAGCCTGAAATATCTCTTGAATCACGCATTGGATTGAACATGATGTTAGCTTGTTTGAGTAGTTACAGATATACGGGGCAAATTGCAGAGTGCTTGAAAATACATAAAAAAATTCTGAATACTCCTATATACAAAACATATCAAGAATATGCAATTTTTCTCAGATTGACAAATATCTATTTACCTAATAAAAAGGCTTTAAAATATGCCAAACAAAGTGTGGAGCTGCTTGATAAGCAAAATAATATATATCAAAAGGGAAAGTCGCAGATTACTTATGCAAAGCTATTGGCAGGATTAGGAAAAAATGACAGAGCTTTAAATATTTTAAGGCAAGCCGAGGAATCATTAAAAAATCATGCAATACGTGGCAATGTTTTATGGGTTAATGAGGCAGATATATTAATGGATCAGGGTATTTATGACAATCGTGTATGGGATTTGCTGCAAAAATCGGAATTTACTGCTGTGATACCGTATGACAAAATTGCAATCATTATAGTTAAACTTGCATGGTGCTATGAAAATAATGAATTTGCAAGAGCAAATCGTTTGATTGAAAGAGGTCAAAATATAATTTCATTAGAGCCGGATCATCATATACATGCATTGTTTTATTATAATGCATATGCTGTATTGGATAAATCCGGCGAAACAGAGAAAAGTCGAATTTATTATAACAAAGCATACGCATTAAAAGAACATAGCCGCTACATAAAAGCACGTATAGATGGTCCTAAAACAAAAGAAGAAAAGAATCGTATAAAACATCCGTGGTATATAATCTACTTATCATTCTGGAATCACGATATAGAAAATATTAGTGAATAAGCATAAACTGCTTATTCACTAATATTGGGATATATAAGTTCTTCTAAATAGCGTGTTACGATAGAATCCCAACAGACATATTTCATATAATAATCCATATCTTGCAACGGTTCATTCAGTACGAAATGTTCTAGGTAGGTTTCCATATAATTGAAAGAAGCAATTATTGAAAATATACCTGAGCCTGCAAAACGTACATTTAATTCAATAAAATAGTATTCACCATTATTAACTTTAAAGTCTAAATTGCAAAATCCGGGCAATTTATATAAATTACAGATTTTCTTTGTTATATCAATGATTGTTTCGTCATAAACAATTTGACTTCTAAAAGCTGTTCCATCCTTGATTTCAATGGTTTTTCGAGGGATTATTAATTTGGGAGTACCATTTTTGTCAGAAAAAACATCTACAATTACAGTATCCCCTTCTATATAAGGCTGCACAAAAAAATCGGGATTAAAATGATTTTCTATATACTCAGCTTTTTCTAAGTCTACGATGTATATTCCTTGACTGTTTACAGAATTTCTCTTACGAAAGATTACTTTTTTCTCATTAAACAGATTATCACAAATACGAGGAACATTTATATTATTGTCCAGCAACGCTTGTGTTGCCCTAAGCTTATCTTTAAATAAGGATACTGTTGCATAGTCTGCCAAGAAAAAACTTGTTTTGACTTGATTGCTATATTTTGAAAGCAATACTGCTTCTGCATCTGAAGCAGGTATAAGCAAATCAATCTTTTCTTTTTCATTTACCTCATTTAGAAAATTGATATATTCCGCTTCTTGAGTTATTGGTGGTGCCTGATAATACTTATCTACAAGTAGACTGCCAGCGCATTCTCCTTTTTCATAAGTATCAGAGCCAATAACTACAATATTATATTTTTTAATTTGACTTAACATTTTAATTACCGACAAAGAATTTGTACTATGTATGTTGTTGATTTGTATGTTCATCTAATATTCCTCCGAGGATAATTTCTTATTATCCTCGGAGGATTATATGAGAGTACAAAATATTACAGATATGATTGGCAATACGCCATTACTAAAAATAGACGATAATATAGAGTATTATGCAAAAATAGAAGGCAGTAATTTGTTTGGCAGTGTTAAAGATAGGGCAGCAAGATACTTAATGGAAAACGCATATAATGATGGGATAATAAAAAATGATACAGTTATTATAGAATCATCATCGGGAAACTTTGGAATTGCTTTGGCTGGAATGTGCAAAATAAAAGGCAATTCTTTTATATGCGTGGTTGATCCCAACATAACAGAGTTAAATAGGAAAATCATCGAATTATTAGGGGCTGAGATTGTTGTCGCTCGTAAGGCAGACAAAAATGGAAACTATGTGCAGGATAGAATACAGACTGTCAAAGAATATGTTACAAATCATACAAATGCATACTGGACAAACCAGTATGAAAATGAATATGTTTGGAAGGCATATTTTTCTTTGGGAGAAGAACTGTGTAATGAAATGGAAAAGATAGATTATTTATTTGTTGCAGTTAGTACTTGTGGAACTTTGGCAGGTACATCTCAAAAAATAAAAGAACAATTTCCAAATTGCAAAATTGTTGCGGTTGATATTGTCGGTTCGCAAATTTTTGAACAAAGTAACCGGAAGAAGCATATTTCAGGTATCGGAACTGGGCTAATTCCACAAAATTTGGTACATGCTAAATATGATGATTATATGATTATTGAGGAAGTGGATGCCATATCAGAGTGCAATAAACTGTTAACAAAGGGGATTGTTGTAGGTGCCTCAAGCGGGGCAGTAGCTTATGCCATTCAAAATTATACAGGTTATTCAAATGATTTAGAGCCCAGAAAAATAGTTGGAATTTTTCCGGATAGGGGGGAAAGGTATTTAGACACAATATATGACAAAGAATGGTGCAATAAGATAGATACTGGGATTATAAATGTAGTCCAGCCAATAAAACAGTCTTGAAGTAGGTATTCTTCAAGACTGTTGAAACTACTATAATTGATTTGATATGTTCATGTTTTTACGGGGGTGTTTTGACTCAAGAATATCTTTCTGTTTTGACATAGTAACATGTGTATATATTTCTGTCACATTTATTGAACTGTGTCCTAGCATGGTTTGAATATAACGGATGTCAACATTTTCTTCTAAAAGAAGTGTGGCAAAAGAATGCCGGAACATATGAGGAGTAATATGCTGCTGGATATCTGCAATGTGACAATATTTGTTAATCATTTCTCTTACGGACTGCTCAGATAAGCGGTTTCCGATATTGTTTACAAAGAAATATCCGCATGAGTGAATTTCAGCGTCGTATTCAGAATGATATTTGTTCAGTGCAGTAATGACATTCTTATCACATATATGAATTAGGCGTTCTTTGGCTCCTTTTCCTTTAATCACAATAATATTGTTTTGCAGGTCTATATTCTGGTATGGTATTGTACAAAGTTCGGAGATTCTAATTCCTGTTGCGAAAAGCAGTTCAATAACAGCTATATCCCGGAGCGAGGTCTTTATTCTGTAGTTGCTAGAGGCATTGTGGTATTGCTCATATATCGTATTTAGTAATACCTCAATGGTATGTAAAGGAATTGTTTTGGGTAGTATGATTGGTTCCCGAAATCTTATTTGCAATTTGTTGAACGGATTCTGGTTAGTTATTTCTTTATATTCGAGATAATGAAAAAGAGCTTTTAAAGAAGCAATTTTTCGTTTTACAGTTTTGGGTGCATACTGTTGATGAAGTTTTGCAACATATGTTTCTAATGTGGCAGAAGTAAGATCTGAGGCTTCGGTTACGGAAATCTGTTCAGAAAATTGCCGTAAATCTATACGGTATGCTTTTAATGTCTTTTTGTCTAAGCACTTTTGTGTTCTGCAATAATCTAAATAGTTTTCAATGTGGTTCTGTAAATTGTTCATAGTATGATCTCCTTTGTTCTTATATTTTTCCCAAAATATATCGTACATTGATTTTGAATTATCTGCTACAGTGTGATACTTCTTATGTAAAATAGTGGCAAGTGTAATCTATATTCCTAAATAAAGAAATACTAAACCTGAATTATTCACGAGCAGATAAAATGCTCAAAATCACAAAAACTTGTTTCAGTTCTTTTTAAATCAATCAAATTACCTGTAAAAAAGGATAAACTACCCCTGTGAAATTCGATTGAGTTATTTTGAACTGTCAAG
>JBGVMW010000067.1:0-1521 GCA_045125095.1 Lachnospiraceae bacterium | reverse complement strand
GACGCACAAACAGCTGAGCCCACTTGAAAAAGTCATTTTTGATAATTTCTTCAAATGTAACCATCTGATAATCAAATGGCATTTTGTAGGGAAAAGAACCAAAAACTACTTTTTAAAGTGGACTCAACAGCTGAAGTTTCGCAAGTTTTGCCCCACACGCCCTGTTTTACTCTAATTGAGCAAGCTTTGAGCGTATTTTTTAACGTTAATTATGTTTAACAACCCTTGGGTCTTGCCTGATGAAGTTTGCGTCATAGTATTCACCTTTTTCCACGAGGGTGAATATGATCCTTAGCAACTTGTTTGCTATGGCATTTAGTACATAATGACGCGGCTTTTTATCTATTAAAGTACGTCTCTCGTAATACAGTTTAATCTCCTTGTTGTGCAATCTGGCGCTTTCTGCGCAGATGTACAACAAGGTCTTTGACCGTCTATTACCAATCTTGGATATATGTGCTCCCTTGTCCATTTTCCCCGATGATTTTTCGTATGGCGCAGTTCCTGCATAAGCAGCATATTGGCGCGCTGTAGTTATTTTTGTGAAATTATCCGTTTTTACCAATAGTTCTACTGCGGTAACCAGACCAACTCCTTTGACACTTTTAACAATCTCATAGTTGTGATGAATGCTGTCATGTCCATCTATGACTTTCAACATCTCTTTTTCCGTCTCGGCAATTTCCTTGTCCAACATCTCTTTTATACGGTCCATGCTTCGCTTGACGGCAAGACTTCTGATAGGACGGCAATCCTCGCTCTTGTCGGCTGTCATCAGCTGCTTACGCTGTTCTACAAGCATTTCTCGGTGGCGTGCCAATTGACGAAGCTCATACAGAGCCTCTTCAGGGAACTTCCTGTATTTCAGCTTATCAGGATATCTCTCGCCAAATTCTCTGAGCAGTGCGCAATCCAGGACATCCGTCTTGGCACGGTCAGGGGTAGCTCTGTATCTATGGATGACATATCCACCCACAAAGGCAATCTTCACATTGCTGTCCATGCAGCACTTCAAGAGAGTATCACCATAAACTCCGGTATGCTCAGCAACCAATACAGCATCGCTTGGAAGGGTTTCTAAAAACCTTCCGATACTCTTAAAATTGTTCTTTACAACCTTATGTGAAGGTTTGTTTGATACTTTTTTTGATGTCAAGTCGAAAAAACTTACGTCAAATTTCTCTTTTGCCAAATCTATTCCGTATATTTGCATATTGAAATTTTTTTTATAAGAAGGGTGCTCCGTTCTGAGCGGCTACAACTATACTACGAGTCCTGTCTTGTTCTACACAAGCAGGCTAATTTACTCTCAAGCTTCTGCTCAGAAAATATCCAGTTCCCAAAACAGGGCTAAGCCTTTACTATGCTAGAAGGGGCACAGGGTTAACGCTGGATATGGAGTATTCTTCTTTTTTATTGTACTTATCTATTTTCCTGCAAAGTTAACAATAATTTGCAGATATAAAGATTTTCACCTCTTTATTTTTCCAAGTGCAAATATAATAGAAGGGGCAGAAGCTC
>JBGVMW010000066.1:0-1593 GCA_045125095.1 Lachnospiraceae bacterium | reverse complement strand
ACACAGCTCTATTAAAAGTACAGAATTATTCCTTACCTTACCCTCGTAGCAATCCCCTTATCCATCTCCCATACATCATCGCAAAGAATATCGATATCCTCCGCTGCATGGGAAGCAATAATCATTGTTTTCCCTTCATCCTTCCACCTTAATAATAATTCACGAATCTCTTTTACGCCGTCTTTGTCAAGACCGTTCATTGGTTCATCCAAGACCAGAATATCCGGATTCTCCATAATTGCCTGGGCAATTCCAAGTCTTTGCCGCATTCCTAAGGAATACTTGCTTACATGCTTTTTACTGTATGGATCCAGTCCTACTGTTTCCAGGGTACGGATGATATCATCTTTTCCTATGCGGTTTTGTATTTTTGCCAGATAAGATAAGTTTTTATACCCGCTGTAATTAGGTAAAAATCCCGGTGTTTCAATGATGACACCAATGTTTTTGGGTATCTCCAAATCCTGTCCGATTACCTGATTATTCACCGTAATTTTTCCTCCATCTATAGGAATCAAACCGCAGATAGACTTAAATAAAACTGTTTTTCCGCTACCATTTCTTCCAACAATACCGGTAATGGTTCCCTTTTTTACTTCTAAATTCACGTGATTTAAAACAGTCTGTGTGCCATATGTCTTACAGACATCTTCTACTTTTATCATTCCTTATTCCTCCATCCATTCTATTGAGCATTTTTTTGAGCTGAGCAAAATGCCAATAATCAGCAATACATTCCCCAGAATCAAAAACGTTACCACATAACTAAGTGGAATTGTTCCTGCGCCCCTGCTGTAAATGCTCAAGTTTCCCCAAGATACTACAGAAACATACTGCAACACATTTTTGTAGTTGCTGGCAAATTGAAGAACACTGGAGATAAGCACTACTGCCAGTGCGGCAACAGAACCGTAGGTTCTGCTCTTATGTAAATTAATAAAGAAAATCAACAGCCCCAGAAAAATGCTTGTACTCAATACAATAAAGAACTGTAATGCAAATGCTTCCCCCGGCGAAAACATTTCCAAGGTTCGCTCTGTAAGGCTGAAATTTCCTTTGATATCCCCTGTATTTCTTACAATCTGCAGTGCCATATCACCCCAGCTGCTTCCAAATCCGATATACGGAAACAGTTCCATCCAGCACACCAGATTCACACAGACAGTAAAGATAATGCCGGCAAAAACAATATATAAAATTTTCCCAAGAAACCAGTTTCTTTTTCCGGTCCGCACTATGACAAATAGCTGCTGCCTGTCAATAAAAGGGGCATCACAAAACATGAGAATGACCGACAAATATAAAAATAGTGTGCAGATAAAAGCGGAGAACAAAAACGTGCTGAAGCTATAAGACATTCCCAGATTCTGCTCTGCAAGAGATGCCCGGATATCTTTAATCTGTGTCCATGAAAAGATAAAAATCGACAATGCAACCACATACATTCTGGACTGGGTCAACCATTTCTTAATTCCCTCTGCTGCAACAGACAGGACAATACGAATATTGAGCGTTTCTTTTGAGCTTTTATCCATTTTCTATCTTCCTTTCAATTCCTTTTTTTATGATTTTGTACATTGCCAGAACAAGACA
>JBGVMW010000065.1:0-3040 GCA_045125095.1 Lachnospiraceae bacterium | reverse complement strand
ATTTTTTACAGTAGGATTTCTCTGCAATCTTGAGACAGTTACAAGATTAGAGTAGAAAAATGTAAGCTCTGTAAGCTCCGAAATCTGCGACTGAATAAACAATGTCGATTTCGCCGGATCAAGCCCTGCTGATAAATAATCAAGCGCAACCTCAATAATATTCTGTCTAACCTTCTCCGGGTTCTCGAAATTGTCTGTCAGTGCCTGCGCATCTGCAATCATGATATATATATCATCGAATTCTCCTGAATTTTGTAACTCTACTCTTCTTCTAAGAGATCCTACGTAATGTCCTACATGCAATCTGCCTGTAGGTCTGTCTCCAGTTAAAATAATCTTTGACATACTAAATCCTCCAAAAAAACTCTTACCCCAAAGGATAAGAGTCAATAATCTTATAGCCACCTAAGTTCTAATTTATTTTACCATTAGACTTTACCAAAACAACGCACTGATGTCAATATTTACAGCAGATATCTTTATATACTTATGAACCATTTTTGATAATGTCCTAATATACCAAAAGGGAAAATGTCCCAAAGTGGTATAATACTTCCATCAACAGATGGAGGTGACTATTATCAGAAAGGTAGAACTATCAATGGATGAACAAAAGAAGTACGAGGTGATTAAAGCATTAGCCGATCACCCACACCCAAACAAGCAGAGGGCTGCTATTACTCTTGATTGTACCGTACGCCACATTAATCGTATGCTTAAAGGTTATAGAGAACAAGGAAAGGCCTATTTTATTCATGGCAACAGAGGAAGAAAGCCAGCTAATACTATCCCTAATGTAACTCGAAAACTTGTCGTAGATCTATATCGCACAAAATACTATGATGCTAACTTTGAGCACTTCACTGAACTATTAGCAAAGCATGAAGGTATTTGCATTTCGCCTTCATCCGTTATGACTATTCTTGAAGCCGAATATATTCTCTCTCCAAAGGTTACTAAAGCCAAAAAGAAAAGAATTAAAGAACAGTTAAAGGCCAAAAAGAAGGCTGTTAAAACACAGAAAGAAGCCGACAAGATTCAGACTAATCTTGTTGCCGTTGAAGATGCCCATTCTCGACGCCCTAGAGCAGCTTATTTCGGTGAGCTACAGCAAATGGATGCAACTCCATACGACTGGATTCCAGGACAGACATGGCATCTTCATCTGGCTATAGATGATTCAACAGGAAGAATAACCGGTGGATGGTTTGATACCCAAGAAACACTAAATGGCTATTACCATGTATTTCATCAGATACTTACAACATACGGAATTCCATACAAGTTCTTCACGGACCGCCGTACAGTATTCACCTATAAAAAGAAAAATTCCCCATCAATCGATGAGGATACATATACACAGTTTGCTTATGCTTGTAAGCAGCTTGGTGTTGAACTTGAAGCAAGCAGTGTACCACAAGCAAAAGAACGTGTAGAACGCTTAAATCAGACGCTACAGTCGCGCCTGCCAATCGAACTAAGACTTGCAGGCGTATCGACCATAGACGCTGCCAATGAATTCTTAAACTCCCACATAAAAGAATTCAATGAGAAGTTCTCGCTTCCTCTTAATGGTATCAAGTCTGTGTTCGAAGAGCAACCAGAAAATGAAAAAATAAACTTAATTCTTGCAGTTCTATGTGAAAGAACTGTAGATACAGGCCACTGCCTAAGACATTCCAACAAATACTATCGAATGCTTGATAGTAAAGGTTTGCAGGTCCATTATCGTAAAGGAACCAAGGTGATGTTTATTCAGGCATTTAATGGTAACAAATACTGTAGTGTAAATGATAAAGATATTTATGCCCTTGAAGAAATACCCGAACACGAAACAAAATCAAAGGATATAGATATAGACTACACTCCACCTAAACCGAAAAAGACTTACATACCTCCAATGAATCATCCGTGGCGAAGACAGCAATTCGGAAAGTTTGTCAAACAGCAAGAACATCATTGGCAAGATGATAAAATCATACCAGCATAGGGAGCGGAGCTGTTGTCAAGAAAACATGGAATACCGCAGTCAGCTTAGCTGACGAGGATATGCCGTGAAAGTTTCTTGACATAAAGCTCACGGAATATCCTCCTAGCAAAGAAAGAAGCAAACAGCTTCTTTCCCTGCCTTCCCGACGAGGGACGGGTGTGGGCAGAGCCCACAAAAAACTAAAGCCCCAGCAAAAAAAGCCGGGGCAAATGTTTCAATTATTTTGGGACATTTTCAAAAATGCTTGACACAACTTTTTAAAATTTATTAAATACTTATCTTCTTTTTCTGCTGATGTGCTGTAAATTTTATACATAAATTCTGAGGCATGAATCGCCCTAAGCGAATCGCCATCTTCATTTTCAACGTTGGAATAATAACCACCTGTCTCTTTTTCATTTTGCGAACTGCATAATCAACACAGTATGATGCCGAAATTCCTTTTAATGCAAACTCAACATTTGCAACATCATTAAACTCTGTGTCAACCGGTCCTGGACAAAGACATCCTACATACACCTTACTTCCTTTATCCTTAAGTTCCAGTGCAATTCCTCTTGTGAAGCTGGTAACATATGCTTTAGTCGCATAATATGTAGACATATATGGACCAGCCGGAAAAAGTCCGGCTGAGCTTGCAACATTCAGAATATATCCAGTATTATATTTATCCATATATTTTAATATATGCTTTGTCAGATAATGCATTGCTTTAATATTTACATCTATCATTGACATTTCTTTATCTACATTTTGCTCCATAAAATATCCGCAATCGCCAAATCCGGCATTATTTATAAATACATGCAGCGGCAACTTTTTTATCGATTGAAGAAGCTTATTACAACCTTCTACACCTGACAAATCAGCTTTTACGATAAGTACATTTATACCAATCTTCTGCAGTTCTTCTTTTAATTCGTTGAGTATATTTACACGACGGGCTACAAGTACTAAATTATAGCCCTCCGCAGCCATTCTCCTTGCAAATTCTCTTCCAATTCCTGAACTTGCGCCCGTTATCACAGCATATGATTTCTTTCTCTTCAT
>JBGVMW010000064.1:0-10701 GCA_045125095.1 Lachnospiraceae bacterium | reverse complement strand
TAGCGGACACTAAGGCTGTAAAATACACAGCCTAAGTGCCGACGTTTTCAGAGGGTCACATATAGACTATGTAGCAAACAGCTATCTGTCACAAACAATTCTGACAATTCACTACCTTGTTGGCGTTTCGCAATTATCTTTCACCTAATCTGTGTCGCAGTATTTTCGAGTAGTATTTGTATTTTTGAAAATTTTATGCATTACATTTTTCAATAAACTGTTGTGATTTCCTAGTACATCGTTTTGCAAATAGCATGGCGAACCATCACTATCATCTTAATCCTGTAACTTTACTTTCTCCATAAGTTTCTGGAGTGCTGCCGGGCTATCATAGCATAACTTAATGTCCTGACCAGCAAATGTTGTGGCATCCTGTGTGGTTATGGTCAGTGTTTTTTCCCCATCTTCGGTATCATACTCAAATATAACATATCCTAAATTTTCCACTGTTGCAAGGATGACATAGCCATAGGATTTCATTTTTTCTTCTAACTGTGCTTGTTCATCACGAAAAATTGTATTTTCTAACACCAGTGTCCAACCATAAGGCTCTTTTTGAGTTTGCAGCTCATGTGTATGATATCCCAATGTTTCATGTATGCCAAGCAGCATTGCAATTTTCATATTTGCGCTCATATCACCTACATAGGGATTTTTCTCCATATAAAGTGTAGATGTATTAGCGGAAATACGAACGCCTTTATCCCAGATAACCCTATCGCCCAATCGTACCTGCGATATTTCATTAGCAGACGTATACTGTGACTGAAACTCTCCTTTATGAAACAGGCTGGCTAGTGTTCCTCGCACAGATATGGTTACTACGCCATTTTCTTCTTCATAAGCAATGTGTGCAATGCCAATTGATCTGTTTGTTGCTGTTCCACTTATAGATAATTCGGAACCGGTTACATCTACATTACACACTATGGACTCTGAATACAGGTTACTTCCGACACAATAAAATTTTATAAAAAGTACTACTGCAATCAGTACCACCGCTGTTAAAAAACTGATAACGATCACGCGATTTGATTTTTTTCTGGTATTTTTCAGATAATCTATCTGCGCTACCTGAGATGGTTCTATCTGCTTCGGCTCCGGTTCCTGCATTCTTCTTAAAACATTTTTACATATTTCACAACTTTCTATATGGCTCTTTATTTCCTCATTTGTTACATTACTTGTCAATCCATCCACATAAGATGGCAGCAAATCCTGTACAATTTCACATTTTAATTTATTTTCCATCTAACTCTAACTCCTCTCTCAATTTTTCTTTTCCGCGATAATATGTCACTCTTGCCCAGTTTTCTGTTTTATCAAAAACCTCTCCTATTTCCTTAAATGATAGATTCCCAAACAATCTTAAATATAGAATCTCTCGAAAAGGCTCCGGACATCCATGCAGTTTCTTCATCAACTCTACATGATTCATCATCGACAGTGCATCTGTTTCCGCTGATGGTATCCACGTATCGCAATTTTCTTCCCAGTCTTCCATTGGCGGATGCTTACGGCGATACGTTGCCAACTGTTTTTTCGCAATGGCGCACAGCCAAGTGGATACCTTGCAGGAATAATCAAACTGATTACTACAACGAATTGCCTGATAAAAGGTTTCCTGCATCAATTCTTCTGCAAGATTCTTATCATGGGTAAGAGTCAGCAGATATCGATATACCGTTTTTGCGTGGTTTTGATAAATTTCATCCATTGACTGCATGATTGTGTTCTCCTTTCTTCGTTTATACTGTTAGGTGTTTGCGAAAGTGATGACCATTTGTAAATTGTCAGAATTGTTTGTGGCAAATACCTGCTTACTACATAGTCTATATTTGACGCGCTCTCGCTCCCTTCAAACGTAGCGGACACTAAGGCTGTAAAATACACAGCCTAAGTGCCGACGTTTTCAGAGGGTCACATATAGACGATGTAGCAAACAGCTATCTGTCACAAACCATTCTGACAATTCACTAAAAATATATTGATAGCTTGTCGCTGTTTCATTATAACACAGATTTTTCAAAAGAAAATGCCTGTTATAATATGAAATGAAATTATGGTGTGACTTCCATTTCTTTTCAGAGTGTGTTAAAATGTGGGTGCATTAGAAAAAATATGATTATAATATGATGATATAAGGAGGCAGACATGGCACAGTTAATTGATGGTAAAAGGATTTCACAGGAAATTAAAGATGAATTAAAGGAGAAAGTGGCTTCCTATAAAGCAGAGGGAAAAGAAATTGCTTTGGCAGTGATTCAAGTGGGAAATGACCCGGCATCCAGTGTATACGTTAGAAATAAGAAAAGAGCATGTGAATACATAGGAATTCGTTCTTTATCTTATGAATTACCAGAGGAAACAACAGAAGAAGAATTGCTGGCTTTGATTGACAAGTTAAATGGAGATGACAGTGTAAATGGCATTCTGGTACAGTTACCTGTTCCAAAGCATATCGATGATAATAAGATTATTCAAGCGATTTCCCCGAAAAAAGATGTAGATGGTTTTCATGAACAGAATGTAGGTGCATTGAATGTAGGAAGTAAGGGATTTGTGTCCTGTACACCAGCAGGTGTGATTCAGCTTTTGAAACGTTCCGGCATTGAAATAGAAGGAAAAGAATGTGTAGTACTAGGCAGAAGTAATATTGTAGGTAAGCCAATGGCAGCATTGTTATTGCGCGAGAATGGTACAGTAACCATATGCCATTCCAAAACGAAGAATCTGAGGGAAGTGGCAAAGCGTGCTGATATTTTGGTAGCAGCCATTGGAAAACCAATGATGATAGATGCAACTTATGTGAAAGAAGGCGCTACTGTCATTGATGTTGGTATTCATCGGGATGAAAATAATAAATTATGCGGTGATGTAGATTTTGCTTCTGTGGAGCCGGTTGCAGGTGCGATTACACCAGTACCGGGTGGCGTTGGACCGATGACAATTGCTATGTTAATGTATAACTGTGTTGCTACGATAGAGTAAAGGGATGTGATTATTTGGATGATGTATTATTAGTAGTTGGTGTAATTATTTTAATTTGTGTCTTGGCAAACCGCTTATCTGAGCGGTTTGGCGCACCATCTCTGCTGTTGTTTATCGCAGTCGGGTTGTTGTGTGGCGTAGATGGTATTTTTCATTTTTCGTTTGAAAATTATGATTTGACAGAGCGGGTATGTTCCATATCATTGATGTTTATTATGTTCTATGGTGGATTCGGTACAAAGTGGTCGGCTGCAAAACCTGTGGCCGCACGTTCTGTTATATTATCGACTGTTGGCGTGCTTGTAACAGCAATGCTTACCACAGCGTTCTGTGTGTTCGTGCTGAAGTTTTCTTTTGTAGAAGGATTTCTCGTAGGTGCTGTGTTAAGCTGTACAGATGCAGCTTCTGTGTTTTCCATTTTAAGAACGAGAAAGCTGTCCTTGAAGGATGGAACAGCTTCCCTTTTAGAAATTGAAAGTGGTAGTAATGATCCGGTATCGTATCTGCTTACGATTATTGGTATCAGTCTTTTACAGGGAGATGGACAGAATGTATGTCTGATGTTCCTTATGCAGATTGCAATTGGCGTATTCTTCGGTGTGGTAATGGCATTTTTTGCTATTTTTATTTTGAAGAAATGTAGCATTGTAAGCGAAGGAATGGATACCATATTTATTATTGCAGTTGTAATTATTTCCTATGCCCTTCCTATTTTATTTCATGGAAATGGATACCTAAGTGTGTATTTGACAGGTATTATCCTTGGTAACAGTAAGATTGGAAACAAAACGGTACTGGTACATTTTTTCGACGGTGTAACGAATTTTGCCCAGATTCTTATCTTCTTCCTGTTAGGATTACTGGCAACACCACATATGATGGTACCAATGGCAGGAACTGCAGTGCTTGTGGCTGCATTCCTTTTATTCGTTTCAAGACCGATTGCAGTATTTCTATTGTTAAAACCTTTCAAGGCGACAAACAAACAATGTATGCTGGTTTCTTTTGCAGGATTAAGAGGGGCTTCCTCCATTGTATTTGCAATCTTAATCATTGCAAGTGGTGTGTCATTAGATCATGATATTTTCCATATTGTATTTCTTGTAGCGTTGCTTTCTGTAGGTGTGCAGGGTTCCCTGCTTCCTTTGCTGTCAAAGAAGTTAGATATGATTGATGAGGAATCTGATGTCAGAAAGACATTTAATGATTACCAGGATGAAGAAACAATGACATTAATGCGCATGTACATACCGGTAGGACACAATTGGGTAAATAAGATGATACAGGATGTGACCATGCCAACAGGTGCGCTGGCGCTCATGATTAAACGTAATGGAGAAACGATTATTCCAAGAGGAGATACTGTGATTTTAGCAGAGGATAATCTGATCTTAAATGTGCCTGCTTATCGTGGTAAAAGCGATATTCAATTAGAAGAAATAGAGATTGATAAACGTCATAACTGGTGTGGTAAGAGCATTCGAGACTTGAATCTCCCGGAAAATGTGTTGATTGCTGTTATTAAGCGAGGAGAGGAAAATATAATCCCAAGCGGAAAAACAACAATTCAGGAAAAAGACGTGGTTGTTGTCTATAATTAATAGTTAAAGAAAAGAGAATGCACTAGTGCAATTGCCAATAAAGGAGAAACAAATGGAACCATGTAGATATGCAAAAAAATGTGGCGGATGTCGTTATCAGGGAATTCCTTATGAGGAGCAATTAGAAATAAAAGAGAAGGAAGTACGAAAACTGCTTAAGAAACGCTGTTCGGTACATCCCATAAGTGGAATGTATTTCCCATATTACTATAGAAATAAAGTCCATGCGGTGTTTGGCATGACTGACAAGAGGAAACCTTGCTATGGCATTTATGAGGAAGGTTCCCACAAGATTATTCAGGTAGAACAATGCCAGATAGAGGATAAGAAATCTTCTGAAATTATTAAGACAATCTGGGACATGCTACGTCCTTACAAAATAAAAACCTATGATGAGGATTCTGGTTATGGTTTCCTTCGTCATGTGTTAGTACGCCGTGGGTTTTCTACGAATCAGATTATGGTAGTGCTAGTTACCGCTTCTCCGGTTTTTCCATCTGGGAAATTATTTGTAAAAGAACTGGTAGAAAAGCACCCGGAGATTACAACAATTGTGCAGAGTATGAATGATAAGAAGACAACCTTTGTACTTGGGGACAAAGAAAAGGTGCTATACGGCAAGGGCTTCATTGAAGATAAATTAATGGGCTATACCTTCCGTATTTCTCCAAAATCCTTCTATCAGGTAAATCCAAAGCAGACAGAGGTTCTGTATAAGAAAGCCATTGAGGTGGCAGGTTTCACCGGTGGGGAAACGGTTCTTGATGCCTACTGTGGCATTGGTACCATTGGTATGGCTGTCAGCCGTCATGTGAAGCAGGTTATTGGCGTGGAATTAAATGAGGCAGCAGTAAAGGATGCTATTTCCAATGCCAGAAGAAATAAGGTGGAAAATATCCAGTTCTATTGCAAGGATGCCGGTATTTTCATGGAGGAATTAGCAGAGCAAAATGTCCATGTGGATGTGGTGATGATGGATCCGCCAAGAAGTGGAAGCACGGAGCAATTTATTGATTCCGTAAGCAGAATGAAGCCGGAAAAGGTAGTGTATATTTCCTGCAATCCAGAGACATTAGCCAGAGATTTGGATTATTTCACCAAGAAAGGCTATCGGGCAGAAGGCGCCTGGCCAGTGGATATGTTTTGTTTTACAGGACACGTGGAGACGGTAGTATTGATGTCTAAGGTGAAAAAGTAACCACCCAAGAATACCTTAAAATAAAGGTTTTCTTGATGATTACGATTTTTGCTTATCATAAAAGAGACTAAAACTATTGTCTACTCGGAAACATATCTGTTCGGAAAATGTTCCTGTCGAAGCGTAGTTTTGAAGATATACTATGTATAAAATGTAGGGGTGTAGCTATGGGATAGATGGCAAAAGTCAATGCAACTTGCATATAGTATTTTTTTAATAGAATAGAAAAAAACATAGGCATTACAGATAAATTCATAAATCTGTAATGCCTCGTTTTATTGTTCCTCAAGCCAAGCCATAAATTGTTTTTCGGTGATAGCACCGGATTTTAGATCTGTTTGCATGGTTTTTAAGGTATCCATAAAATTATCATAATCTTTACAAGCCTTTTCGTTATTGCTGTGGCGGTAGTAGTATTGATATCGAGCTTTTTTCTTTAGACGGATTTGTTTATCTAAATTGTTTTCATTGGAATGTGTTCGGTGAGTTCTCTGAGCGCCATCAATTTTACAAGTTGTTTTGGTATTGAAGGGGCTGGTTCTGTCACAGTATTTGGCATCGGAACGTTCAGCAATAAAATATTTCCCGCAGTTCCGGCACTTTAAGATATTGCACTCATGTGTAATTAAGAAGTGCAAAGAAGCAATGCAGGCATCTTCGACGGTTTCACATTCATAAGTAGTGAGAGGAACATCATAGATTATATCTTTGGCAGCCACATATCCACGCATCATTCGTTCCAGTGGTGACATATCGTCATTTTCTTCTATGAAATCTTCTACAGATCTATTTTCTTGTCCTTCCTTCATAACCAAGGTGTAGTGCATGGCCGGAAGGCTTAATCCCTGTGATTCCAGAAAAAACATAAAGCCAGATTCTTCAAAAAAACTTTTATTTTCAATTCCTAAATCTACATATTCTTTCAAGTGAACAAAAAAGTAGGAATCGGATGTGATTCCTTCGCAGGTATCCCCAGCAGCCTGAATAAAAGGATGATTACTGTTTGCGATATTTCCTTCCATAGAAATAAAGTCTGTAAACATTTCACCAAGCTGTGCGCTTATATTTAATCTGCCGTCATAGATTTTCTTTAGAAATTCTTCTCTGAATAGTGGTCTTTCCCCAAAAACAGGTTCTCCATCTTTCCCGGTTCGAAATGACATTGTAAAGCTCATAAAGTGAACCCCTTTCGTTAAATGTAATACAATTGCTACCAATTCTATATTGCTTACAAAACCCCATTGAAAGAATTTGTATAAACAAGTATTATGATGTTGTAATAATTGTATTACACAAAACAAAAATCTGTCAAGGAGGTAAATGGGTATGTGTAATGAAGATTTGAGAAATGAAATCCGAATTGCAAATGTGAAGCAGTGGGAAGTGGCCGATGCTATTGGCATTTCTGAAATGACGATGGTCAAATGGCTTCGCAAGGAACTAAGTCCTGACAAGAAAGCAATGGTCAGAAATGGTATTGCAGCAGTTAGGGCAAAACATGAAAAAACAAAATAATGGGCTAGGCCCGGTCAGTCCTCAATTTAATGGGTGAGACCTTAAAATCATTCCAAGGGGGAAGTGGGCCTAGAGATAAGGAGGAGATTATGAGAGACAGAACAAAACAGCGTGAAAAACGCAAATTAAAAAGACAGATGATAGCAATGCGTAATGCTTGCGGTGTTGTTGACCCGACTCCGTACTATGCTGTCAAAAATATGTTGGAAGAACAGAGTAAAAAGTCCGGGTCTTCTAATAAGAATGAGGTGGCATAAAAATGGATAATAAGCAATTTTATGAATACATCTTCCGTGGTGGAGGGAAACAGATTGTAACAACGCTACCGGATGGTGTAAACAGACAATTTGATTCAACGGATGTGGATGGGGCATATGAATACGTTGTTGAAAAAGGGGAAACAGAGAATGTTTACCTTAATCCGAATCCCAGAAGAATGGATTTGCCCTTGGGGGTAAGAGGTTCAGATGATGACATCATAATGGTAAATGCACTTGTAGCAGATGCAGATGTTCTGGGACTTGCACATAAGGAACAGAACCTACCACCGACAAAGCAAGCTGCAATGGAGATTCTAAACAGCTTACCCAAGAAACCGTCCGTTATCGTAGATTCCGGGTATGGTCTGTATGCATATTATATATTTGGTGTTCCGATTGATACAACGGAAGAGGAAAAAAGAAAATATGTAGCTGCAATCTATAAGGGTTTTGGAAAGTATTTGACAGGTGTATTTGCAGAGAATGGTTGGAAACTTGACCAGGTATTCAACCTTTCGCATATGTACAGAGCACCGGGAAGTCTGAATCACAAATTGAATAATGAAAAACCGGAGTGTCGTGTCATTGTTGATAACGGCATTTTTTATTCCCTTGAAGATTTTGAGGAGTTCTACGAAGAACCTGTTGCAGAGAATACGGTATTTGAGGTAGACGAGCGTGTGGTTGGTAGTGCAGACAGAATTATGGATGGATGCAGATTTGCACGTAAGTTATTAGAAGAGCCAAATGCAGTAACGGAGCCTGAGTGGAAGGCTGCACTTTCCAATATTGCACTTGCAAAAGATGGTGTAGAGAAATCACATGAGTGGAGTTCCCTGTATGCTGGATATTCCTATGAAGAAACCGAGGCAAAAGTGCAGCAATGCCAGAGCGCAAAGAAACCTTGTACTTGTTTTTATATTAACAGTGCGTTGGGATTTAAATGTCCGAAAGGTGGATGTGGTGTAAAGGCTCCTGTGGTGTTTACGCTGTTATCCAAAGAAGAACAGATAGGAAATATTGTAAAGAAAGAACATCCGACAATAGAGTATCTGTTTGACCCTTATGTGGTAAAACTCCTTCCATATGCAAAAGAGTATTGTCCTATCGAGTATTCCAAGATTAAGGCAATGGCAAAGCAGGCAGGAATCGGACTTCGTGATTTTGAGAAAGTGGTAAAAATAGAGGCGGAAAAGCAGTCTAGGAGTGCCTTAGATGACTTTGACTTGGAACCAACGGAAATTTGCTTGAAAGGAATGGATACCAAGGGTGCTATGACACCAAGAGGGTATCGCATTTCTGATACGAATGGTGTGGAGGTTGTCAGAGCAGAAGAAGGTGTTGCTTTTTGTGAAACTCTTTGCGGTGAGCCACTTATTATTAGTAAGCGCACTGAGAATGTAGATAATGGTACGGAGAAATATGAGCTGTCTTATCGCAGAAATCATAAGTGGAAGAAAATCGTAGCATCCAGATCCACAGTGCTTAATAAGAATAAGATTATTCAGTATGCGGATTATGGTGTTCCGGTATCATCAGATAATGCAGAAGGTGTGGTTCGCTATATTGGTGCTTATGAGTCTGAGAATGAGAGAAAGATTCCTTTTGTCAGAAGTACGGACAGAATTGGTTGGATGGGGAAGGAGTTCTTTCCTTATGTAGTGGATGGCGAGGTTTTATATGAGAATAACGAAGGTACCGAACTGGTGGATAGCCTAAATGAAAGTGGGAGTTTTGAAGTTTGGATGCAGATGGCGTTGAAGCTGCGAGAGGAAACATTCGCAAGGGCGATTTTAGCAGCGTCTTTTGTATCTCCGTTATTGGAACTGTTACAGATGCGCGTTATCATTCTTCATTTGTGGCATTCTTCCAGAAGTGGAAAGACTGCAATCCTTAAATTTGCTCTTTCTATCTGGGGAGACCCATTAACGCTGATGGGTAATTTTAACAGTACGGCAGTCGGTCTAGAAAGAAAGGCAGGGACATTAAAGCATTTGCCACTTGGTTTGGATGAGTTGCAGGTGTTAAAAGAGAAACGCTTATCTCCGTCACTGATTGTGTATTCCCTTGGTAATGGGTACGGAAAGACAAGAGGCGCTAAGAATGGCGGTCTTCAAGATGTACCGACATGGAGAAACAGTATCATTAGTACTGGAGAACAGCCGCTGGCAAGTGAAAATTCCATGGATGGTGTGAACAGCAGGGTGTTGGAACTTTATGGTCAGCCTGTTAGTAATCCGGAATATGGCAGAGAGGTTCATCGCATTAGCGAGAGTAATTATGGCTTTGCCGGGAGAATGTTTATTCAGTATCTTATTGATGAAGTGATTATGAATAAGAAAAAGATGCACGAGGATTTTGAAACTATGAGAGATACTTTGGTGCAGAAATTTTCCAATCTGAATAAAGGTGATATCGGTGTGCATCTGGATACCATTGCCGTTCTTTCATTAGCTGACTGGTATTCATCGGTTTCAGTATTTAACGCAGACAAGGATATTGCTTGGAAGGAAGCGGTGGAACTTGGTATTGTACTTTTAAGCAATGCAAAGGAGCAGGAGAAGGAAGATGTGATTGTAAGAGCATTTGCTTATATCACAGACTGGATTGCTGCAAATCGTACCAGATTTGAAAAGCATGCAACGCCTTGTTATGGTATGGTGGAAGCTAACAAAGTTTATGTGATTGCAAGTGAGTTTCGCAGTGCTTTGGAGGATGGAGGATTTTCTTACACCAAATGCATCAAGGGATTTAAGGAGAGAGGCTATATTGCATCTTATCCGGATGCGGGAGGTGTGGAGAGAACACAATGCCAAAAACGAATACAGGGAGTCAATGTCAGAGCTATTTGTCTGAATATGAAGTTGGAAGCTTTGTATCCAGTAGAGGAAGATTTCCTTGTAGGGAATGTGGTGCCGCTTACTGGGAAGATGTCGTAGCCAGTGTAACCACTGTAGCCACTTTCCCGGAGTGATACCAGTTATATATATAATAGAACTCAAACTTCGCACATTAAAATGTGCCTATGCACCTTGAAAATTCAATAATAACTGGCATAAAAATAGCATGAAACCAATGGTTTTGATATAATTAAGTTACCACACAAAATAATACAAACCGGAGGCTCATGCTATGA
>JBGVMW010000063.1:0-6900 GCA_045125095.1 Lachnospiraceae bacterium | reverse complement strand
ATATGTGACCCTCTGAAAACGTCGGCACTTAGGCTGTGTATTTTACAGCCTTAGTGTCCGCTACGTTTGAAGGGAGCGAGAGCGCGTCAAATATAGACTATGTAGTAAGCAGTTATTTGCACAAACAATTCTGACAATTTGCGAATGGTCTTCACTTTCGCACCTGCCTCTTTTTCTTTTTTAGAAAAGGACTATAATTTGTGAAATATTTACAAAAGATATTGTAAAAATATTTAAAATATAGTAAAATACACATATCAGTCGTGAATTACATAGCAAAAAGAAGGAATTGCATATACATTAGATACGACTGTAGTCATCCATTAATATTGTAATTATAACGAACATGAAATCGTTACAATTTGTTATGAGGGTATAAAACACACAGGAGGGGTATTACTATGAAGGTTTACACAACAGACAAAATTCGCAACATTGTTCTTTTAGGTCATGGAGGCTGTGGCAAAACCAGTTTAGCAGAAGCTATGGCATATCTTGGAGGTCTAGTTACCAGAATGGGGAAAATAGCTGACAAAAATACAATCAGCGATTTTGGCAAAGAGGAGCAGAAACGACAGTTTTCCATCAGCACTTCCTTAATACCAATAGAATGGGAAGATGTTAAAATAAATATTCTTGATGCACCGGGATATTTTGACTTTGTTGGAGAAGTAGAAGAAGCAGTATCTGCAGCAGATGCAGCTATTATCGTTGTAAATGGAAAAGCCGGCATTGAAGTTGGAACAAAGAAGGCATGGGAATTATGTGAAAAATATAAGTTACCACGCATGTTCTTCGTTACCAATATGGACATTGACAATGCCTCCTACCGTCAGGTAGTGGAAGACCTTACCACATTATACGGCAAGAAAATCGCACCATTCCACCTGCCAATCAGAGAGAATGAAAAGTTTGTCGGCTACATTAATGTTATCAGCCAGACTGGTAACCGTTGGGTGGGAACAGATGTGGAACCATGTGACATTCCGGAGTATAGCAAGGCGAATTTGGAAATTTGCCGTGATACCTTGATGGAAGCAGTTGCAGAAACAAGTGAAGAAATGATGGAGCGTTATTTCAACGGTGATACATTTTCCGAAGCAGAAATTCGTTCTGCACTTCGCACCAATATAAATGATGGAAGCATCGTACCAATTTCCATGGGTTCCAATGTATTATGCCAAGGTATCTATACATTATTAGATGATATTGTAAAATACATGCCAAGCCCTGAAAATAAAGAAATTGCTGGTGTGAACTTAAAGACAAATGAGATTTTTGAAGCAAATTATGACTTCTCAAAAGCAAAGTCTGCCTATATATTTAAGACACTGGTTGATCCATTTATCGGAAAGTATTCTTTGATTAAAGTATGTTCCGGCGTATTGAAAGCAGAAGATATGATATACAACAAAGATAAGGATATCGAAGAAAAGTTAGGAAAACTTTATGTTCTTCGTGGCAATAAGCCTATTGAAGTGCCAGAACTTCATGCCGGCGATATCGGTGCCATTGCGAAGCTTACAGCAGCCAGAACCGGTAATACCTTGTCAACCAAAGCAACCACCATCCAATATGGTAAAACTGAACTATCTGTGCCATATACCTATATGAGATATAAGGTTAAGAACAAAGCAGAAATTGATAAGGCAGCACAATCCTTACAAAAAATGATGCATGAGGATTTAACTCTGAAATCTGTAAATGACACAGAGAATGGACAGATGTTACTCTATGGAATGGGTGACCAACACTTAGAAATCGTATGCAGCCGTCTGTTAAATGAATACAAAGTAGAAATCGAACTTTCTAAGCCAAAGATCGCCTTCCGTGAAACCATTAAGAAAACATCTGATGTGGAAGCAAAATACAAAAAACAGTCCGGCGGTCATGGACAGTATGGTCATGTAAAAATGCGTTTTGCACCTTCTGGAGATACGGAAACTCCATATGTATTTGAACAGGAAGTTGTCGGCGGAACCGTTCCTAAGAACTTCTTCCCTGCAGTAGAAAAAGGTATGCAGGAAAGTGTCCAGAGAGGACCTCTTGCCGCCTATCCGGTAGTAGGCGTAAAGGGAACTCTGTACGATGGTTCCTACCATTCTGTAGATTCTTCAGAAATGGCATTTAAGAAAGCCTCCATGCAGGCATTCCAAAAAGGGTTTATGGAAGCAGGTCCCGTTCTTCTTGAACCGATTGCATCCTTAAAGGTAACCGTTCCAGATGAATTTACTGGTGATGTTATGGGGGATTTGAATAAGAGACGCGGGCGTGTCATGGGTATGACACCAGTTAGTGGTGGCAAACAGATTATAGAAGCAGAAATTCCAATGATGAGCCTGTATGGTTATTGCACAGCCCTTCGCTCCATGACAGGAGGATATGGCGAATACAACTATGAATTTGTGAGATATGAGCAGGCACCTAGTGATATTCAGGATGCGGAAGTAAAAGCAAGAGCCGCTAAGGTTGCAGCAAATCAAGATAATGATTAAATACAACAAAAAGCTGGTCCGAACCATTTCGGATCGGCTTTTTTATATACTAGGAAATTACACCAGTCCGTTGCATAACGTAATGTATGAAATTTCCTAGTATATAAAAACTGATGCGCACGAATTTGAAAGGAAGGTACACTGCGTGCCAAATTCGGCGCGGCAAAGCGTGCAAAGCATAATAACTAGCTGGATTCGCGAGAGCGTGCTTGCACGCTTTGTTCTATACTAGCGCGAGATGAAAATTGATATCCGGTAAAACTCCGCAGAATAATTCAAGTTATTTTAAATATAGGTAGAAATAAATCATAAATTCTGCTATAATTTAGAATGTTTGTAACTATTTAAGACAGAACTGTGCTATACGACATAGTCCATATGAAAAACTATATTGAATCGTTACAAATGTTTAATTTCTAAATGAAAGGACGTTACATATGAATTCAAAGGTCATTAAGACGATTACCGGCAATCTGGTATTATTATCGATTGCTATTCTTGGCATTTTTGTATTCGACCTGTCACCAGTGTCCTTCAATGATACAAGAAGACTCATTTCTTATGTTTTCATTGGATTACTAGGAGTGATGTTGATACTGTTCAATCTTCTTATGATGCGCAAGGAGCAAGACGAAGTTGCAGAAGATATGTATTCGGAGTTAGCAATTTATCAGAAACATTCCAAAGGACTGATCCAAAGTATGCTCTATGGAACTATGCAGCAGATGACAAAGTTTCAGGAGCGAATTGAAGTTCTTCGAGAAATATTGGATGATTTTGAATTAGAAGGATATGAAAGTCTAGCAGATGATATTGAAGAATCTATCACACGCAATTTAAAGAAAATCACCAACCGACTCCGGACATTTGATTTTAGTATTACCGGATATAACATGAATCCGCAGGCAGATGACACATTTCGTTTTATCGAGCGCACCAACAAGGAAAATGGACAGATTATGAACGAAATGGAGAATTTAATTTTAGAAATCACCAAGATCAACGAAGATGATGATGATGGAGATTTATCCCGCTTGCAGGACACAGTCGCTGCTTTGCGGCAAATGAATGTGGACAGAGAATCAAACGATGATGATACAATCGATGATTTACTGGATAAATACAAAGAAGGAGAGGTATAATGAAAAAAGGAAATAAGCAGGTTACAATTATGATTATTGCTATTTTTGCATTTATTGTAATAATAGCAGCCGCTCTGATGGCAACACTTAATCGACAGAGTGGCATGGATTCTGACGGAAAATACAAAGAGGGACGTTCTATCGAGCAGCTTTTAAAGAAAGTGGATTACACACAGACATCACCTCGAAAAGCACAGGTAGACCTCTCATCTTCAGACTTAGCAGATGAATTACCGGATATCAGCAAGTATCCATTGAGCGTAACGGGTAATGGTCAGATTAATATTGAGATTTTTTCTTCACCTGAAAAATCCGGCACAGGTGCTGATGGCTGGCTGAATGAAATGGCAGAAGAATTTAACCAGTCCGGCGCAGATATCAACGGTGCTTCCGTAAGCGTTTCTGTAAGAAATGTTTCCTCCGGACTTGGTGTAGATTATATTACCTCCGGAAAATATGTACCGGATGCATACACACCATCCAATGAATTCTGGGGTGAAATGTTAGACGCAAATGGCGTTTCTGTTGAATTACATACAGAACGATTATTAGGAAATGTGGCTGGTATTCTCATGAAAAAAGAGGTTGCGAATACCCTTAAAGAAAAATATGGAACAGTTGATATCAAGTCCATCGTAGAAGCAACTGCTGCAAATGAATTAGCAATGGGCTATACAAATCCATTTTCAAGTTCAACCGGTTTAAACTTCTTAATGTGCAGCTTATATGCTTATGATAACAATGATGTCTTAAGTACAACAGCCATTGACGGATTTACAAAATTCCAAAGCAATGTTCCATTTGTGTCGTATACCACCTTACAGATGAGCGAAGCAGCAGAAAATGGCTCTTTAGATGCCTTTGTATTGGAATATCAGATTTATTATAATTCTGCCGAACTGAAAAGAGATTATGAATTCATTCCGTTTGGTGTAAGACATGATAACCCATTATATGCCATCGGTAATCTTTCAGCAGAAAAGAAACAGGCATTAGATATGTTTGTTGCATATTGCCAGACAGAAAACGCACAGAAAAAAGCTACGAAGTACGGTTTCAATGGCATGGATGACTATACATCAGACATTCCTGATTTTACAGGAACGCAGTTGATTAGTGCACAGGGACTGTATAAAGAAAACAAAGACTCTGGTAAGGATATCATTGCGGTATTTGTTGCAGATGTCAGCGGAAGTATGGATGGAGAACCAATTCAGCAGTTAAAGCAGTCACTGATTAACAGTGCACAATATATTAATGAAAATAACTATATTGGACTTGTTTCTTATAGTGATACGGTAAATATTGAATTGCCAATTGCTCAGTTTGACTTGAACCAGCGTGCGTATTTCCAGGGAGCAGTAGAAGATTTAACTGCTGTCGGTGGAACAGCAAGCTATGATGCAGTAACAGTGGGTGCCGATATGTTGATAAAAGCAAAGGAAGAACATCCGGATGCAAAGGTTATGCTCTTTTTATTAAGTGACGGCCGTGCCAATACAGGATGGGATTTAGACTCCATCGGTTATATGCTTCAGCAGAACAATATCCCTGTATATACTATCAGTTATGGTGAAGATGCTGACACCGATGAATTAGCAGCCTTATCTTCTGTAAACGAAGCATCTTCCATCAATGCCGATAGTGAAGATATTGTATATAAGTTAAAGAGCTTATTTAATGCACAGATGTAATACGGATTCCGCAGTGGCGTGCTTTCAGTATAGATTTTCTATCTGATGGCACGTTCTGTATTTTCATCGAGTACCTCTGACACTATTGACGAACCGTACTATCATACAAAGGAGAACGCAATATGAACTATACCTTTTATGAGCTGGTCTGGCTCTTCCTTATTTATTCTTTCGCCGGATGGACAATCGAAACAATTTACGCTGCAATCAGGAAAAAAAAGTTTGTAAATCGTGGTATCTTATCAGGACCGCTTTGTATCGTTTATGGTGTTTCGGCAACGATTATGACATTAAACCTATGGGAGTTACAAGAGCAATATGTGTTTCTCTTTCTTGGTTGCATGATATATTCATCCTTAATTGAATGGATTGCAGGACACCTGTTAGAATGGACGCATCATGGCAAATGGTGGGACTATTCTACTATAAAATGGAATTTAGATGGATATATTTGTCTGCCATATTCCATACTTTGGGGTATCTTAGGCGTAGTAGGATTAACGTGGATTAACCCATTGTTATTACGGTTGTTGCATTGTATTCCTGACAATGCGATTGCTATCATAATCTGGATTGCACTCGGGCTGTTAATGGTAGATGCATTAGGTTCCGTTTTGACACTTACACCATTGCATAATAAATTTAAAACCATTAACAAAGCAAATAACAGAATAACGAAAGCTACCTTGCGTTTTGGATACCTGATTACTTCATTGGTAGAAAGACGAATCCATAAAGCCCATCCAACCTTCCGCACAGAGCGGGTAGAAAAAGAAACATCACATGTGTTTGCCGAAGGCTGTAGCTTTTATAAAATCATATGGTTGTTTCTGCTGGGTGCATTTATTGGTGACATTGTTGAAACCATATTTTGTCGTTTTTCCATGGGATACTGGATGAGCCGGAGTAGTGTTGTATGGGGACCATTCAGTATTGTATGGGGACTGGCCATTGCCGGTATTACCATGTTGTTGTACAAATATAGAAATCGTCCTGATTGGTTTATCTTTGTATTAGGAACCTTTCTTGGTGGTGCCTATGAATATTTTTGCAGTGTCTTTACAGAAATCTTTTTCGGAACTGTATTCTGGGATTATAGCAAGATACCTTTTAATCTTGGTGGTCGAATTAATCTACTGTTCTGCTTTTTCTGGGGCATTGCAGCCGTTGTCTGGTTAAAATGGTTATATCCTGTCATATCCGGCTGGATTGAAAAAGCACCTGTAAAAACCGGTAAAATCATCACTTGGATAGCGATTGTATTTATGCTTGCAAATATTCTTGTGTCTGTGATGGCACTTTCACGTTACGACGCCAGAAACGACGGGATTGACGCAAAAAATGTGATAGAAGAAATGATTGATACACATTTCCCGGATGAAAGAATGAAAAAAATATATCCTAATGCAAAGATGATACCGAATTAGGTAATTGCGAAACGCCAACAAGGTAGTGAATTGTCAGAATTGTTTGTGACAGATAGCTGTTTGCTACATAGTCTATATGTGACCCTCTGAAAACGTCGGCACTAAGGCTGTGTATTTTACAGCCTTAGTGTCCGCTACGTTT
>JBGVMW010000062.1:0-17569 GCA_045125095.1 Lachnospiraceae bacterium | reverse complement strand
TGGTAACTGGAGCCAGTACACAGTTCCTGTAACAAACGGAACGGTTACTGTAAAATATGTAGACGAAAATGGCAATGCAATTGCATCTGCTGAAAAATTAACAGGTAAAGTTGGAACATCTTATTCCACATCAGCAGTAACTGTTGCTGGTTATACATTAAGTAACACACCAGCTAATGCAAAAGGAACCTTTACAAAGAGTGAGATTACTGTTACATATGTTTATAAAAAAGAAGAATGTAAACACAGTACATTAGTAACCAAGAATGCACAGCCTGCATCTTGTACCAAAACAGGATATACAGGAGATGCTTACTGTGCAGATTGTGATGTATTAGTATCAACTGGTACGGTAATACCTGCTCTTGGACATAGCTGGGATGCTGGCATTATTACAAAACAGCCAACAGCAACAGAGTCAGGAATTAGAACGTATACATGTTCAAGATGTGGAACAACAAGACAGGAAGTAATAGATCCGATTGGATGTACGCATAGCAACACAGTTGTAAAAAATGCAAAAGCAGCAACTTGTACAGAGGCAGGTTACACAGGAGATACATACTGTGCAGCTTGTAACGTATTACTCGCAAGTGGAACAACGAAAGCAGCACTTGGACATAGCTGGAATGCTGGCGTTGTAACAAAGCAGCCAACAGCAACAGAGACTGGTATCAGAACTTATACATGTAACACATGTGGTACAACCAGACAGGAAATAATCCCGGTGTTAACATGTAATCACTGCCTTGAAGTTAGAAATCATGTAGCATCAACCTGTACGGATGATGGTTATTCAGGTGATGTATTCTGTGCTGCTTGTGACACCTTATTATACGAAGGACAGGATGTGCCAGCAACCGGACATGCATGGGATGATGGCGTTGTTACAGTAGCACCAACAGCAACAGAAGATGGCGTTATGACATACAGTTGTGCAAACTGCTCTGAAACAGTTACAGAACCGGTTCCTGCAACTGGCGAAGAAGAGGATGACGAAGAAGATGATGATGAGGAAATTTTTGATGAATTAGAAGTTGGCGATACTGTTGTAGTAGACAAGGCTACCTATAAAATCACTAAGCTTTCAGATTCAACGAACACTGTAGAATATGTTGCATCTAACAGCAAGGCAACAACAATTGCAATTCCAAAAACAGTTAAAGTTGAAGATACTACATTTAAAGTAACCTCAATTGCAAACGGTGCATTCAAAGGAAATACAACTGTAAAGAAAATTACCATCGGAAGCAACGTGACAAAGATTGGTAACAATGCATTTAAGAACTGTAAGAAGTTAACAACAGTAGCAATGGGAAGTAATGTAAATACAATTGGAACAAGTGCGTTCTACAATTGTGTAAAACTTACAAACATTTCTATTCCAGCTAATGTAAAGAAGATTGGTAAGACAGCGTTCTACAATTGTAAGAAGCTGAAGAAGATTACAATCAACTCAAAGAAGCTGACAGGAACAAATGTTGGGGCAAAGGCATTTAAGAACACCTATGCAAAGGTAGCTATCACAGTACCGGAAAGCAAATTAACATCTTACAAAACAATCTTAAAGAACAAAGGTGTAAATGCGAACGCAACAATTGCAGGAAAATAATTAAAAGATACCTTTTTAAAAGAGGGAGTCTGCCGTCAGGCAGGCTCTCTTTTTTATATACCAGGAAATTATAACGTTTTATTATATAGTGTGATATATGTAATTTCCTAGTATATAAAAAGTGATGCGCACGAATTTGAAGGGAAGGTGCACTGCGTGCCAAATTCGGCGCGGCAAAGCGTGCAAGCATAATAATTAGCTGGATTCGCGAGAGCGTGCTTGCACGCTTTGTCCTATACTAATACTAGGAAATTATAACGGTTTATTATAGAGTGTGGTATCATAAAAATAATATTGTATTAAAAAGAGTACAAAATGGAAGCGACGAGTAAACTTTTATGGAGTGTTGCCGATATATACATAGATACGGTTAATTAGGCGAATCGCTGAGAAAATAGTGATAGTGCCAATGAATACGAGAATGGTCATTGACAAGAAAATAGTACTATAGTACTATTTTATAAATGAGATGATATTTTATATAAAGAGAAGTAAGTGAGCAAAGATGATAAGAGCAATTTTAAATGGACTGAAGAAAAATCAAATTCGTTTAAAAAAATCGATTGTATGCGTATTAACATTGGTGTTGATCGTACAATCGATTGCTTATTGTTTCCAAAATTATACGCTGGATGTAACTGCCACGGCACAGGGAAATGACGATTTTGTTACATCGACGTCGGATGGGGATGCGAATGAAAACCAGTCAGATGGGGAAGTAGATGGCACGACCAACAATCCATCGGGTGATACGACAAGGGCAATATCGGATGATGGTGGTAAGACGATATTTTTTGATACTTCGGGAAATGGTACATGGACTGGCGATACAAATGGGTGGGCGCAGAATAATACCATGTATATTTATCTGGTGGGTGTACAGGTTGCCGGCGAAGCTCCCAGAGAGATGACAGTATCGTCGCGTACAGGTTCGTTTCAAGATGTTCCTTCTGGAACAGGCGGTGTCTTATGGGAATATACTATTTCGCCAGAAGAATATGAAACGTGTACAGCAATTATTTTTACACCGTATTCACCATGGCTAGATAATGCTCCTGCATCGCAAACGGTAGATATAAGCCTTGAATTATATAAAAATGACAATTATCCATATTTTAGATTGAATGGTGGAAGTCAGGATAGTAAGAAGACGGTAGCATACAAAAACCTTACACTTCTTTCACAGGCAAACAATACCATTCATTTCGTAAATATGACCACAGTCCCATTAGAAGGGGTAACTGCCTGCTTTGGTGGCGACGGGATAGCAAAAGAAGAGGATATGATAGCAACGGACGGCTATTATAGCGTACAAATTCCAAGTGATGAAACGGTGGATGGCAAGGCAATCGCGTATCAGACTGTGTATTTTAAAGACAGCAGTGGGAATACGCTTGGTGAGATATATCATTTCCTAAATAGTCCCTCTGATTCTGAAGTAGGATTTGCTTATGAAGCGGGAACAAGAGATACCTTTTATTATAGTGCGACAGAGAACACAGACGGTACAAAAATACATACATGGGATGCCCTGACAACGGGTGCGGATTCCCTGGTGGGGAAGACACTATATTTTGACAAAACGTATTTTACAGTGGGAAAGCCATGGAAGCTTCAAATAGGAAATGATGAGAGTGGGACGATAGTGGAGCTGTCAGCAGACAGTGAAGACGAAAAAACAATATCCTATGTATTTTCAGATGATTCTACTGCTACACAGCAGACAATTCTCACAGTAATTACACCGGAAGGAACAAAGTATCACTTTAAATGGAGTGATTTTGGTTCAGAGGATGCGTTAGTAAATGAGGCTACATTGGGTGGTAACATTATAAAAGTAGCAAAAACGTATATAAAAACGTGTACCATATATTTTGATGCCACATTATCAAAGCTGTCATATGCAGGCTCGGCAGACCAAGATGCCAGTATGCCGGCAAGTGGAGAAACAATTTGCTATCATGCATGGAACACAGAAGATGATGCGCAGAGTGGCGTTATGGAGAAAATGGATTCATTTTCAAGCAATGGAAATACATGGAACGATGTGTATAAGGCAGATTTAGAAAAAGAATTTGCAAATATTGTGTTTTATAGTAGCACGCAGGCAGAAAGCTGGCCAACACACAATGCAGGTAAAACCGTGGATCTAACCATACCAACGGATTTGCATAATCCATGTTTTTACGCAGATACCAGCGATCCAGTTATATATGATGCTGTGGATGTTGAGGGTAGAGAGGGGTATTGGCAGGAACTTTATACAATAAGAAATGCAGAGCAATATAAGACGGATAAAGATGTTGTAGATATTAAGGAAAGTGCATTTACCAGAGAGGATGACGTGTTTTATGTCAATTCTACATTTTATGATTACTACTCTGACTACGAGTTAAATGGTAATAATAGAGATGAGTATGGAGGTATCAATACCACTTCACATCGTAACTGGGTGAATTTCAGGCAATTTAATCAGGCGTTAAGCGATTATTACAGACAGGCTTCCGTATCAATGCAGATTTACACAGGCCATTTTCAACCGCCTATTTATCAAGATTATCCATTTGAAGCAATTGCAGATACCTTAAATCTATATGGATGGGAGAATATGTACAAATTCCTGGCATTGAATAATTCCCAATTAGACAGCGATGGTAATTCCGGGAATTACGGATGCGTAGCACAGGGAATTGTGTTGCCACAGTTAGAGAATGAAAAGTTAATGGTATCAGGAAGTGAGGCAGTACCTTCGCCACATTTTAATGAAGCATTTCTGACAGGGAACAACAGCAAAAATGCGGTACTCGGTGAAGTGTATCAGAATGTCCAATTCCCTTTCAGACAAAAGGAAGATGCAAGCGATGTTACTTACTGGTACTTTAATAGTGCAGACACTACATTGGCAATGCGCAAAAACTCCACTGGGAATGGGTATCACCTGCAGGAAGTAGGGAATCAGGACTGGTCAAAGAATGTAAATAGTACCGGTTATGTGACAGAGGATGGGGTATCAGCTACCTACGGATTTTTTCCATTTAATGAGACCAGTACAGGAAACAGTGGAAAAAATTACAATTATGGATTTGGTACCAGATTGGATTTTACATTCCGGTTGACAAAGGATGGATATGTGTTAGACCCATCCGGAAGGAAAGTGCCAATTACGTTTGAATTTGCTGGTGATGATGATGTGTGGGTGTTCATTGATGGGGAATTGGTGTTAGATGTTGGTGGTGACCACGGAATTGTAACGGGTACCCTTGATTTTGCATCACAGACATCAACGGTCAGTGATGTAAAAAAGGTGAATGATACAGACGTAGCAGGTACAAGTATAACAAAATTTAATATTGGAGATCGAACAGAAACCCATACCCTTACAATGTTTTATATGGAGCGTGGTATGTGGGAATCTAATATGCAGATTAAGTTTAATTTTGCAGATCGTAGCCAGCTCGAGGTAGAAAAAGAGGTGGATACCACAGAGGTAAATGATATATTTAAGAATCTGTTCGAGCAATCCGTAGAATTTACCTTTCATATTGAGAATCTGGCTACTCATTTTGGAGCGAAAGAGGTGGTTAATGAGGAGGATCTCAGCTTGCCAAAAGTATTCAATACCTCATTTGAGGAAGCTACGGTAAGTACAAAACATGAGGGCAATAGTTTTGAGTCGATGCTGTCTATGGAAGGGCACAATACAGTGGTGCACTGGTTAGCTAAGGCAGATGATGAATGGAGTTCCTTTCGAGAGGATCGTTGCGGTATGCTAACATCAGAATCTGGTGAAACTGTTGATATATCCAAAATGGACTATCTGGAATTTGATTTATATTATGATTATACCGATGCGCCGTCCCTTTCGTATATGTATTTACAGCTTGTGGATGCCAATGGAAAGGTAAAAGGTAACATAGATTCCTCTGATTATCTTTCTGGTAAAAACTATGGTACCGTTATCATGGCTGGTAAAACATGGGTAACAATAAGAATTGACTTGAGTAAATTAAATGCAGAGGATGGATTTAACAATCAAGTCAAGGAGATACGGTTTGGTTACAATTACCCAAGAGATATGTATCTGGATGATTTTATTTTCTATCCGTCTACGGTAGAGGAAGGGCGAACCGGATTCGTGATGAAGCAGTATGTCATTCCTGATTATCGTTCTGCAACATCAGGTATATTAAAAATACCGGAAGGTGCAGGCTATATTACATCATCGAACGAAAATCGTGTGATTAGTGAAAATGGCATTTTTGTTCTTGGTGATGGTGAGGGGGTCATTTTTTATGATCAATTCAGAGAAGGCAGTTATATTGCATTACGAGAAGATACAGATGAAGCATTATATGACACCACATGGACTATGTACGAGAATGGGGAACCGGTTACTTCTATGGGAACGGGAGATACCGTTACAAATGGTTCGGTAACAACACTTTCTAATGTAGAAGGATTAAAGGTCAACGACGGTCGAACAGAAAAATATCAAACAGGAATCGAAGATGGAGATAGAATAGAAAATGCATACACAGGAACAAAGCCATCGGAAGATACGTTTGTATTCCGTTCTTTTTTAAATCCGGATGATGATGCTTCGGCAACCAAATTAAAAGTGGTGTATACCAACAAAGTAAAAACCGGTGCCATCAAAGTAGAAAAGAAGCAGGCGGAGGATTCAGATGAACTGACGGAAACCTACACGATTCGCATTGCGTTTTCCAATATTGCTGGTGTGAGTTTAGAAAGACAATCTATTATCAAGGATATCACTTTGAAAGCCGGTGAGTCGGTTACGATAGAAGGAATTCCGGTCGGAACCCACTATACAATAACAGAAATCATGCCAACAGATGGTTCAAGGTTAACATCCATTGTGCAGATGAAAGATAGTGAGGGTTCCGTTCTGGGTAATGATACAGATGTAAATATTGAGGAGAACACTACGGTTACAGGTGTTGTAGTGGGAGATGAAGGTGAGGAAGCAGAACCAACCGGATTTATCTTTGAAAATTTATTGCCACCAACCATCCATCTTAGTGTAGAAAAAAAATGGAACGCCTCCGATGGAACCGAAGTGACAACAGGACTTCCGGAATCAATCTGGATACAGATACAAAGGAAGGTAATCGAGGAGGAGGACTTTGAGCCGGTAACCGTTGAGGGATATACAAATGATGATGCCTGTATAGAACTAAAGCCTGGTGAGGATGGCTGGAAGATAGTAATAGAAAGTCTTGATAAGTTTGAAGATGAAGAACAAACGAAACCGTATACCTACAGAGTGCTGGAAATGGAGAAAAAAACGACTGTAGATGGTCAAGGGAAAACCACAACCACATTCACAGAAGTAACCGATTCCATCTGGTTTGGTACGCTGGAATTTGAGGTAGAATATGATGAAGAGATTACCTTGAGCAAAGCGGATAAAACAAAGGACTATTCCTATGAGATTACCAATACAAAGATGGATAAATTTGATGTGCAGTTTACCAAGGTGAAAGGTTCTGGAGACAACATGGAAACACTGGCTGGCGCAGAATTTACCTTATATACATATAAAGGAACAGAGCCAATTCATACATATGAAGGTTTTATGGCAAGCGTGAGTAATATAGCTAATATAGAACTATGGGAGACAAAGCCACTTACAGAGGAGAATGCGGTGTTCCGGTTGGAAGATTTGAATCAGAAATATGTGTATTATCTGGTGGAAACAAAAGTACCGGATGGAATGCAGGAGCCTGGTGGGTGCTGGAAGATTGCATACATACCGGACACGGAGACATCAGATGATGGTACCATCCACAATCATGTAAAGATTACGGCTTTGCCGAAATCTGGTGATACCAGTACAATGCCGGCATTTGGTTATATTACAGACGCAGGCGACAATGGGATCCAAGGTTGGTTTATTACCAATTTAGAACAATGGACCGTTCCGGACTCAGGGGGAGAGGGAACTGGATATCCTTATACAGCCGGTGCTTGTCTTATGCTGATAGCAGTAATATGGGGTGGTTCACTGTATTATCGCAGAAAGAAGCTAAGACCGGTAGAAAGGCTTAACGATACACAAAGAATACAAAGTAGAAAGAGAGAAAGGAAGAAGACAAAATGAAACATGTGATTTCTAAGGTATGTGCCTTTTTGATGTCACTTACATTACTGGTTGGCTTGATGCCGGCAATTGACGCAGAGGCGTATGCAGGAACAGAGAAAGGAAGTATTGAGATTACCGGAGCTGAACCAGATGATATTCTTCAGCCATATAAAATTATTGAAATTACATATGACAGTACAAGTAATACAGTAACATATGCCTGGGTAGATGCAATTAAAGCTGTTTTTAAAAAGGATGATAATTCATATATGACGGTAGAGGAATATGCTAGACTAACGGATGCCAAGAAAAAAGAATGGTTAGCCAAGGTTCCTGTTAAATTAACTGATGAACAGAAATATGGAAATGCAATAACTGTATCGGATGAAGGCAAAGCAAAATGGGATAATGTTCCGCTGGGAGGTTATCTTATTGTACCAACTTCTTCCACAAATGTATATCAGATGATGTTGGCTGTAGTTCAGCCGGAAATGTCAGAGAATGCCAGTGATTATGTAACAACCAGTTACAGCATTACCGCGAAGAAAGAGGCTGTTAGCATTGATAAGCAAGTGGATGATGATACAACAGGTGATTCAAAGGTAATTACCTATACAATTTTGGCAGATGTTCCTACATACGAAGATGGAGCAATCGATACAACCTATATTATTGGCGATAAATTAAGTTCTGGTTTAGAAATAGATGAGACACAGGAGGATTATTTTAAGGTGTATGGATATACTGTGTCAAAAGAAACTATATTAGCAGAGACTACGGCTACGGAACTTGGAAGATATGCTGATACTGAGTATTATAGTGTAACAGAAGATGAAAAATTAAATACTGGAGATAGTGAAAATCAGACATTTATGCTAACATTTAACTATGCAAAATTGAAAAATGCAAATAAGGATAAGTTTAAAACGATTAAAATAGTTTATAAGGCAAAAATCAATGAGGAAGCAGTATTAGGCACCGTGGACAGTGATGCCAATGCTACTGGTAACCTTAACGAAGCAAGTATGAAGTATACACATTATCCATTTACTACAGAAAATTATAAAACTACTACAGATACAGTAAGGGTATATACATTTGGAATAACCATAAATAAGGTCGCTAGTGAAAGTGATGATATTAAATTATCTGGTGCGATCTTTGATGTGTATCTTGAAGTGAATGTTGATGCTAATGGGAATTTAACAGATACAACAATTGATGCTAAGAATACGAATACTATTGTTACAAGCCAAGAGGTGTCAGCACTTCCTTCAAATAAAAAATATATTAAGGTAGGTACAACTGGTGCAACAGCTGAAGATGGTACAACTACATTAGAGAACTTAGATGCAGGAACATATGCGTTGGTAGAAACAAAAGCACCGAATGGATATACATTACTTGGTAATTCCGTTTCAATTGTAATTAGTAAAGATAGTTCACAGACAGGTTATAGTGCTAGTAGTGGTATACATACACAGAAGGTTGAGAACGCCAGCGGTTTCACCCTTCCACAGACTGGTGGTTCCGGTACGGTAGTGTTCACCATAGTAGGTATTTCATTAATGCTTGCTGCAGTAGTCGTTTTCTTTGTGTTACGCAGAAAAGAAACACATAAAAAATAATAATATAACACTGCAATGATAGAATCCGGTTCTGGCTTCCATGCCGGAACCGGTTTTTTAAGAGGTATGCATGAGGAGTAAATTATCAATTATTGTAGTAATTCTTATATTTCTGTTGGGTCTTGGTATTACCCTCTACCCATCCTTTAGTAACTGGTTAGCAGTGCAGAACCAGATGAAGGATATCCAGACTATGGAGAATAAGGTGGAGGAGATGTCGCAGGAAGAATGTGAAAGAATCAGGCAGGAGGCAAACGTCTACAATCAGGCATTGCGAGGAGAAAACATACAAGATCCATTTATTCCCGGAAGTGGAATTGTGCTGCCGGATAATTATAACGATATTATGGATTTGGGAGAGGGTGTCATGGCAGAGATTATCATTCCATCCATAGATGTGGATCTTCCAATCTACCATGGCACAGAAGAAGAAACCTTGAGAAAGGGTGCCGGACATTTGAAGCAGACTGCCTTTCCTGTAGGAGGGGAAGGAACCCATTGTGTCATAAGTGGACATACAGGACTTCCAAGTGCAAGATTATTTACGGATTTGAATCAATTAAAGATGGGTGATACATTTTATGTGAAATCATTGAATGAAACATTGGCATATGAAGTAGAACAGATATCTGTTGTAGAACCCAATGATACCACTAAGCTGAAACCGGAGACAGGCAAGGATTATCTGACTATGATTACCTGTACGCCTTATGGTGTGAATTCACACAGACTGTTAGTGAGAGGTGTGCGAATTCCATATACACCAGAAGCGGAAGAGGAAGGTTCCCGAACGATTATCAATATTATTAATCTGCAAGCTGTGAGCTGGGGATATGTTGCAGTGGCAATCGGTGCAGTGGTTCTCGTAATTGTAATTTTGCTAGTTATCATTTTCCGAAAAGAGAAAAAGAAAAGCAAGGAACAAACAGATAGGAGAAATGAAAATGAAGATTAAAAAATACATACCATTGCTTCTTTTCCTGTTTATGGGCCTGAGCGGTCTTATCATAGTGTTATACCCTGCGATTAGCAATTACTTCAATGAGAGAAGACAGGAACAGTTGGTAGAAGAGTACCGGAGACAGGCGGCACAATTAGAGCAGACAGCGCATGATACCATGTTTGAAAAAGCAGAAATGTATAATCGGAAGTTAGTTACAGAACGCATTGATTTTGAAAGTATTGCAGGCTATCGGGATGACTTTAAGAGGGAAGGATTGGAGTATACAGAGCTCCTAAAATTAGAGGGTAGCCAGGCAATGGGATATGTAGAGATAGAGAAGATAGATCTCTGTTTAACGATTGGTTATGGAACCACAGAGCAAGTACTAGAACATGGTGTGGGACATATGGAAGGAAGTTCCATGCCCATAGGTGGGGAAAATACCCATGCAGTTTTATTCGGTCATCGAGGGTTGCCTTCCGCCAAGCTGTTTACCGATTTAGACCAGATGGAAGTGGGAGACACCTTTGTGCTCCACGTGTTGAACCGTACCCTTACTTATAAGGTGGATCAGATTTTAGTTGTAAAGCCGGAGGAAACGGAAGCATTGAAGATAGAAGCAGGAAAAGATTACGTGACACTGGTTACCTGTACGCCATATGCAGTCAATACCCATAGGCTGTTGATACGAGGAGTACGCATGAAAGAATAGAGATAAAGGAATGTAGTTCAGAAAGGAGACTGTCAGAAGATGCAAAAATGGAAGCGTACACGATGGATGTTATTGGCTGTCATGTGTGTTTGCTTGTTACATACGTTACCGGTGTTTGCTGCTACCACGGTTGATATGGACAAAAATGGAACGGCACAGCTTATTGTTGTGCTTCGAACCAATGAGAATAGACCGGTAGGAATCCCGGATGCAGAATTTACCATTTTTATGGTGGAGGAAGTAATAGAGGAGGGGGGAGTACAAAAATTACAATGGACAAATGACTTTGCAAATTGTGATTTGGAAAGCATAAGTGACATGAATGCTTCAGAAAAACATGAAGCAGCAAAGTCATTAGAATCCTATGCGAAGAGGGAAAAACTTACAGGAACGAAAAAGGCTACCGACAACTCGGGTTATGCAAATTACAAAAATTTGAACTTAGGTACCTATCTGGTAGTGTTGACAAAAGTACCGGATACCTATGAAATGGTGGATGCCTTTTTGATTTCCGTTCCAATGGAAGAAGATGGCGAGTTTACATATCGCGTAGTCGCAGCGCCAAAGACCGGAAAGTTGCCAGCACCGACACCAAAGCCTACACCAACACCAAAGCCAACAGCGACGCCAAAACCAACGTCGGAACCGACGGTAGAGCCAACGTCGGAACCGACAGCAGAACCGACGATAGAGCCAACATCGGAGCCAACGTCGGAACCGACAGCAGAACCGACGGTAGAGCCAACGTCAGAGCCAACGTCGGAGCCGACAGCAGAACCGACGGTAGAGCCAACGTCAGAGCCAACGTCGGAACCGACAGCAGAACCGACGGTAGAGCCAACAACAGAGCCAACGTCGGAGCCGACAGCAGAACCAACGCCGGAGCCATCAGATCGGTTGGCGCAGACAGGTCAACCACGTTTTATGATACCCATTCTGTTGGGAGTGAGTCTGGTTGTATTTGTAGCCGGTTGGGTACTGCATCGAAAAAAAGCAGGCAAACTACTGATGTGTGGTGGAATTGCAATATTTGTGATTATGATAGGATGTAGCGTTTATCAGAACCATGAGGAACGAATGGGTGATGAAGCGGCAGAGGAAATGTTTGTTGCGTATAAGGATGCAAGGGAACAGCATGAGGTAGTTGTGCCGGATTCAAGCACTACGGCTTCTGACGCAGAGAAGCAGATAACGGAATCCATTCCTTATATTGAGGTAGAGGGTGAGAAATGCATCGGTGAAATCACTATGCCGGCAATTGGAATTACGCTACCGGTTCTTAGGGACTGTACGACGTCTGGTCTTAAGAAAGCACCTTGTCGTTATGTAGGAAGTGCCAAGGAAAATTCCATGGTGATTGCAGCACACAACTACAAAAGACAGTTTGGTAAGATTTCACATCTGAAACCAGGTGATACGGTAACATTTACAGATGTAGAAGACAATGTATATAGATACGAAGTACAGACAACAGAAACGCTGGGCGCCTACGATGTGGAGAAAATGATAGCAGGCGACTGGGATTTGACATTGTTTACCTGTACCTATGGTGGCCAGAAACGTGTTACTGTGCGCTGTAGTCTTGTAGAATCCTAGGATAGAAAAATATGGAGATTATAGAGATTTACTACTTTTTATTTGTAACATTTTATGCTAGGATAAAAAGGTTGATATATCCAAGGTAGGCAAAGGAGAAACAATATGTGGGATACAATTAATAATTTTTTGGTGAAGGTGGACGACTTTGTATGGGGACCACCGCTTATGGTTCTGATTCTGTTAGGCGGAATCTATTTAACACTTCGTATGGGTGTGTTGCAGATTCGCAAACTGCCATTGGCATTGAAATGGATGGTAAAGAATGAAGAAAGCGGTGAAGGAGAGGTTACCTCCTTTGGTGCATTATGTACGGCACTTTCTGCCACCATTGGTACGGGTAACATTGTTGGTGTAGCAACTGCCATAGCAACGGGTGGACCAGGTGCATTATTCTGGATGGAGGTTGCAGCATTTTTTGGAATGGCAACTAAATATGCAGAAGGATTGTTAGCAGTAAAATATCGAGTAGTAGACAAAGATAATCATACGCTTGGAGGCCCATTCTATTACATTGAACGCGGTATGGGGGCGAAATGGAAATGGCTTGCCAAGTTATTTGCATTTTTTGGAATCTGCGTAGGATTATTGGGAATAGGAACTTTTTCGCAGGTAAATGGTATTTCTTCCGCGGTCAATCGCTTTTTTGACCCGGATATGAGCTGTACCGTTACCATTCCGGGAATTGGTACTTATTCATGGGCAGTTGTGATTTCTTCCCTGATTTTAAGTGCATGTGTCGCATTGGTTCTGATAGGCGGCATTAAGAGAATTGCAAATGTTTCTCAGATTGTAGTTCCGTTTATGGCAATTATTTATGTGGTATTCTGTCTGGTACTTTTAATTTGCAATGTCAAAGCGATTCCAGACGCAGTTGTAACAATTGTAAAGGCAGCATTTGAACCGGCAGCAGTTACAGGTGGTGCGGTAGGTTCCTTGATGATTGCCATGCAGAAAGGTGTTGCCCGTGGTATTTTCTCAAATGAAGCCGGTCTTGGTTCCGCACCAATTGCAGCGGCAGCCGCGCAGACGAAGGAACCGGTACGTCAGGGATTGATTTCTATGACAGGAACCTTTATAGACACGATTCTCATTTGTACGATGACAGGACTTTCTATCGTAATTACCGGAGCATGGCAACAGCCTGGATTAGAAGGTGTGGAGATTACCACACATGCATTTAACCAGGGACTCCCGATTCCGGAATCGGTATCTTCCTTCCTGTTAATGTTGTGTCTTGTATTTTTTGCATTTACAACCATTCTTGGATGGAATTACTACTCAGAGCGTTGTTTAGAATATTTATCCGGTGGAAAGAAGAAAGCAGTTATGGTGTTCCGCTGGCTGTATATTCTTGCTGTATTTATCGGACCATATATGACGGTAAAAGCAGTATGGACGATATCAGATATCTTTAATGGCTGTATGGCGATTCCGAATATGATTGCAATTTTTGCACTGAGCGGAATTGTAGCGAAGGAAACAAAAAACTTTTTTGAACGTCGCAAAAAAGGTGAAATAGAGTAAAATAAATGTCACTAACTATATTCGTATAGTTGGTGGCATTTTTTATATATTAGGAAATTTCAGCAGTTTGTTGTAAAATGCAATGCATGAAATTTGCTAGTACTTCGGATAATTTACGGATGGTTATCACTTTTGCAAAATGTCTAACAAAAATAGATAAAAGAAAAGGGGAAAACATAATTTATTTAGCAAATTTGTTGAAAATAGTAAATGCAAGTGCTATAATTATGTAAAAAAGTCCATGAATGGAGGATGGGTATGGAGTATAATATAGGAAAAAGCAACAATGCCAATGTCGAAATGTGCGTGCAGGAAGCAACGGCGAAGTTTCGTAAACCGAAATTAATTCTGTTTTTCTCACCGGTGAATCACTTTGAGGAATATGCTTCCTTGATACATCAAAAATTTCCGGATAGTATTAGTATGGGGGCAAGCGTGATAGCATCTTTTGCAAAGGATGGTGCGGAGAAGAATGCATTAATGGCAATCGGTATTGAGAATGGAATTAGCTGTAGCGCAGGTATTCTGGAGAATATTGACAAATATCCAATTAAATATGTGGAGCGTGTCAAGAAGTGTGTGGAAGATGTAAGCATTACCAAAAATACAATCTGCTTAGAATTTACAACAGCGTTTCTCTGTGCAGAGGAATCTGTATTAGCAGCCTTGAATTCCGTCTTATTAGACAAACAGATTCCGGTATTTGGGGGAACCGCTGGAAATGATTGCTCCGGAACAGATACAAAGGTAGCATTAAATGGCGTCATTTGTGAACGTAGTTGTGTATTTGCAATTATACATAATGAGGGTGGTGCAATCAAAATTTACCGCGAAAATATTTACACGCCGGCAACCGGCAATGTGTTGACAGTAACGAAAGCGGACAGTAAAACACGTAAAGTGTACGAATATAATCATCAGCCTGCTGCAAAAGTATTTGCAAAGGAATTAGGAATTTCAGAAGGTCAGGTAACCAATTATTTTGATACCCACCCAATGGGAAGAATTGTTGGTGATAATATGTACATTACAGCTAACTGTGCATTGGAGCAGGGACAGAGTATTGTATATCATGCAAGAGTGTATAATAATGCAAAGGTTATGGTATTAAAACCAGATAACTACCGCGAAATTACGGCAAAAACAATGGAGAAGATTAAGAAGGAAATGCCGCGCCCATCATTGGCAATTTTGTGTCATTGCCTTGCAAGAACACTTTTATTTGATGGTGAGGGATATCTTTCAGAGTATGCAAAGGAAATGGGTGGTGTACTTGGAGGATATGTAGGTTTTTCAGGCTATGGAGAACAATGTGGGGAGCAGAATTTCAACATGACAATGGAAGTAGCCGTATTTGAATAAAGGTGGTGTAGTATGGGTATATTTAAGAAGAAAAATAATGAAGAACAAGTAAATTCCGTTCAATTGAAAGAGATGGCAGAAAGAGAAAATGGGCATGGTTATATGAAGTATGGCATGGATTTCCTGACAAAACGTATGGATGCCTATATGCAGGATGAAATCAGTCTGTCTTCCTGTATGGATGATATAAAGAAACGAACAGAGACAACACAGGAGGAATTAAATAATATTCATTCTGTGATTGATACCATTAGCCAGAATTATGGGGATTTTCATGAATATGCAGAACAAATCCGTGAGGTTATGGATGAATCGGAACATCAAATCAATGAATCCAATGAAAATATGTATCAGCTCATCGATCAGATTGGGAATTCAAAAAAACAGTTATCCAATATGACGAATACATTTGGACAGCTGGAAGCAGATTTTAACAATATTACAGAACTGACAGCAAGCATTACAGGTATCTCTACGAATACCAACCTGTTAGCACTGAATGCTTCTATTGAAGCGGCGAGAGCTGGAGAAGCTGGAAAGGGCTTTGCGGTAGTAGCGGATCAGATTCGTGAATTGTCATCATCAACCGCATCCTTAGTAAGTGGAATTGATAAATCTATCAATACATTGAAGGCGACACTGTTGGATCTTCAAAATGAAATTGATAAGACATCTAACATGATACAGTCCAATATTGAATATGCGGACGGACTAAAAGGTTCTATGGATCAGGTGAAAACGTGTACTGACCAGGTAAAGCAGGTAAGCGACAATATTGTAGGTGCGATATCAACCACCAGTACGCAGGTAACCCGGGCAATAGATGGTATTGATAGAATGCGTGCAGCAGTAGAGAATATTGATGCAGAGGTTGATAATCTGAATACAAAGAGCAGTGTAAAATCAACGGCACTATGTGAAATGGATGATATCTTACGCCAGTTCAGTACGATACTGCATGAAGAAAAATAAGGCTGGAAAGAATGAAATGCATGAAAATAGCACCAGAAAATCCTTTGTTCATAAAAGGATTCTGGTGCTATTTTTTAAAATTAACCCGCAAATTGTGACTCGACGAAATACTGTGGATCTGCCCAGCGCTTTGCTGCCGGGATATAACCATTCTTTACTTTTCCGTTGCTTCTCTTTACCTGGAAATAAACCTTATTATTTTTATAAATAATTTTACTTAATTGTACTTTATTTCCTTTTTTTAGGGTATAAGCAAGTTTTTTTGAACCGGCACTTTTATATACTTTTATGGTTCTTGCAACTGTCCATTTTGTCGTCGGGTCTTCAAAGTTAGGACGAAAAGTATTTGCAGTTCTTTTAAAGGTACCGTTTTTATAAGCCACGTTCATATTGAAATAAACGATGCCTGTTGTATAGAACTGCGCCCGTACCGTAGTTTTTATGGTATTTCCGGATACTTCAGTAGTGTCCACATTATAATAGTCAGCATACTTGTTATAGTATTTCTGAAAATCATATACACTTTTTAATTGTTTGTTTTTGTATACATATAGGTGATGAATACTGCAATCGCCACTAACAATCATGCTCTCGATATCAAAAAATACGTTTCCGTTTTTTAGTTTAATGAGTTTGACTGTCCAGCCGGGATCTGGTTCCCGTGTTTGTTTAAACACTAAATCGCCATTCACATATACTTTTATTGTTCCGCTGTACATTTTGTCATTATGATTGGTCACGGTTACTTTAACCGTATCATTTAGGGTATCACCAGTAACATCGTATTTTGTATAAGTTGCTTCCATATTTGGATACAGTTCTAGTGATATAATGCCATTTTCGGCAGCTTCCACTCGCTGTGTTCCACCGAATACAGCGAATACACATAGCAGGATTCCTAAAAACCAGCCACGTTTAAAAAATCTTTTTTTCATACGTCTACTCCCTTCTTTTGACACGAATTGTTAGATAATTGCGAAACGCCAACAAGGTAGTGAATTGTCAGAATTGTTTGTGACAGATAGCTGTTTGCTACATAGTCTATATGTGACCCTCTGAAAACGTCGGCACTAAGGCTGTGTATTTTACAGCCTTAGTGTCCGCTACGTTT
>JBGVMW010000061.1:0-2534 GCA_045125095.1 Lachnospiraceae bacterium | reverse complement strand
CAACTTCAAATTGAACAAAATCGCTGCGCGATGGCCTGCCAAGGCTGTGACGCAGTTTTTGTTTATCCTAAAAAAGGCAATGACAGGATCGTCCCAAGATAGTATTGTTAAAGTGCGACCAATAACAAACTTCACATGCGGGCTTAGTCCCAACAACTGCCTATGAAAAGAATACCATCTTTAGGCTGCTTTCACAAGCAGTTTTATTTCGCAAACGCACCTCCATGAATAGGTAGCCGAACCATTTTTACTACTTTTATTTCATGGAGGTTATTTTATGTACGACGATATTTTAGAATTAGTTACTATAGCTGCACAAAAGAAAAATCTTAAAGATTCCACTATCCATACATATCGACAATCTTTAAAACATTTCTTTAAATCAACCGATAAGACATGGCAAGAACTCACTATTACTGATGCAGATGATTTTTTGACTGCCAAAAGATTAGCAGGTGCCATGCCAGAAACCTATAACCATTATTATGCTGCTTTACGTTTCATGTACAAGCGAGTGCTCAAAATCAACTGGTCTGAAGATGAGCTTCCAAGAATGAAGCGTAATCGTAGTCTGCCTACGATTCTTGACAAGGCAGAAATCGATGCCATTCTTGATGTGACAACCAATCTTAAGTATAAGGCTATTTTTGCGGTTATGTATTCTGGTGGGCTTCGTGTATCCGAAACAACACATTTACACTATAAAGATATTTCAAGGAAAAGCCATTCCATTCACATCCATAATACTAAAAACAGAATAGACAGATATACAATCCTTGCCGACAGAACACTTGATATTCTCACAGAATACTGGTATCAGTGCGGAAGGCCACGAGACATCTTATTCCCAAGTAAAGTCACCGGAGAATATCTAGATATTTCTGCTGTAAATCAGGTATTGAGAAGAAGTTCTCAAAGAGCTGGTATAACAAAGCACGTGACATCCCACGCTTTCCGTCACAGTTTTGCCAGTCATCTTTTGGAATCTGGATGCGATATTAAATATATTCAGGCTTTATTAGGGCACTTGGATCCGAAATCTACTGAGATTTATCTTCATGTCAGTAACAAAACTTTGCTTGGTATTAAAAGTCCCTTTGACATACAGGAGGATTCATAATGGAACGTCCTACTGTACAGGATATCTTGCTACGGTTTTATCCGAAATACCTCGATAAATATACTCCTTCACCACAGCAGTCCAAGGTTGCTAACTGTATCATTAACTGCAAGACCGGTGCTTATGGTTCCAACGTAAGTATGTGTGAAGACTGTGGACATTTGCAGATTCATTACAATTCCTGCCGCAACAGGTGCTGTCCCATGTGTCAGGCTTTGCCCAAGGAAAAGTGGATGGATAAAAGGCGGGAAGACGTTCTGGATGCCCCTTACTTCCATGTAGTATTTACGGTACCGCAGGAACTGAACTCCTTAATCTACAGCAACCAGCAGCTTCTCTATGATGCCATGTACCGCTGCGTCTCGGCAACCATTAACGAGTTAACTGAGGATACGAAGCATCTTGGTGCAAGGGTCGGATATATTTGTGTTTTACATACCTGGGGTTCTGAAATGAACTATCATCCTCATATTCATGTCATTCTTCTTGGTGGCGGTCTGACAGCAAAAAATCAATGGCGCGATAAGGGTGAAGAATTCTTTCTTCCGGTTAAGGTAATGTCAAAGCTGTTCCGTGGTAAATACATGGATGAACTTAAATCTCTGTATGAAGCGAAAAAGCTTCAGTTTCATGGGAGTAGTGAAAAGTACCGTAACCGTTATACTTTCAAAGAACTCCTAAACCTTTGTTATGGCAAAGACTGGGTTCCCCACTGCAAGAAAACCTTTAATGGTGCTCAGTCCGTTATTAACTACCTTGGGAAATACACCCACAGGATTGCCATCAGTAACCACCGTATTATCCGTATGGATGAGGATACAGTTACTTACTATGTAAAAGATTACCGGGAAGAAGGTAAGTGGAAAGAATTTACCATTTCCGGCATTGAGTTTATCCGTCGGTTCCTTATGCATGTGCCACCCAAGCGCTTTGTCAGAATCAGACATTATGGCCTGTTGTGTACCAGAAGCAAAACCAGATATATGACGTTATGCAGAAATCTCCTTGGCTGTAAACAGTATCTTTCAAGGCTTAAAAGTATGGAAACACCACAGATGCTTGAAACCCTCTACGGCATTAAGGTTACTGTCTGTAAGTGTTGTGGTGGTCACCTTGGAAAGCCTAGGCAGCGGATACCTTTACGGATTTAAAGTTTGGAATTTATATTTCTTCAAAAGCCTCAGCAATGAGGTCTATTTGTCGTGCTTGGATTTTGAAATGAGTCTCTCAGCTGTAATGACATAACCTTTACTTTTCGGCAAAGTGGAATAATTGAAAATCCATACATACTGGCTCCGGTGACGCGACTTTGTTCACTATAGAAAAATCGAAATTGATGTAAACGATAGGGCAGTTTATCAAATGTTGTAAGCTGCTTTATCGTTTACACCAACTTCGATTGGTTTCTAATCAA
>JBGVMW010000060.1:0-17817 GCA_045125095.1 Lachnospiraceae bacterium | reverse complement strand
TTTCATTAAAAATCGGAGCTATCAACATCAACAGGCTACTCAAAGCAATAATTGATCAAGTTCATTTTATGAAATTTTCAAAGTTCATAATAAATTTAAACTATATTTTTTCTGTGTTGATAATATATGTTTTTTTATCAGCACTTTTGACACCCTAACCTACAAATAAAAGTGCATGTTTCAACTATAAGCCAATGTTATGTTTGCATTCGTGAAGCATGGAACGAAAATGCAATGGCATTTACAGACCGAAGTCTATGTAAGTTGTTGCAGAAGTCTCATGAAAGGAAACCATTAGTAAATTGCATACCATGGGAATTAGCATTAATAAGTGCCAGTGGTCAAAAGTGTGACGGGACAGATAAAAAGTATTTAGAACCCCTGTTAGATAAGGTAGGGGAGTATGATGCACACCACAAAAATTAATACTTGTCTTTCCCTTCCAATCATTGTATGCTGAAAACAAAAGTAATCAGATACGAACAACAATTTACGGCCGGGGATACCCCCAGAAAGGAAGCTCACATTGATAACGCCCACTCTACTAACCACTCCGGAATACAATTTCATAAAAACCAACCCCCACCTAGGTAAGAACGTCATTCTCCTCGCCCTGGCTGGAAGCTATTCTTACGGTACCAACAACGAAAACAGCGACATTGACGTGCGGGGAATTGCCTTGAACCGTCCATCGGATTTAATCGGCATGACAACCTTTGAGCAGTATGTAGACAGTAACACGGACACCTGCATTTACAGTTTTAATAAAATGATACAATTGTTGTTAAATTGTAATCCCAACACCATAGAATTATTAGGTCTGAAACCAGATCATTATCTGTATTTAGATGATATCGGAAAAGAACTATTAGCCAACCGTAAGCTGTTTCTCTCTAAGAGAGCTGTTCATTCCTTTGGTGGCTACGCCAGCGCGCAGCTTCGGAGACTGCAAAATGCCTTAGCCAGAGATGCTTATCCACAGGCAGAAAAAGAACAGCACATTTACAATTCCATAAATAATGCAATGTATGAGTTTAAAAATCGCTATACCAAAATGGAAGAAGGCGGATTTCAATTATATATCGACCAGTCTGAACGACCGGAATTTGACACAGAAATCTACATGGATGTGAATTTACACCATTATCCACTCAGGGATTACAAAAATATGTGGGCAGAAATGAATAATATCGTAAAAGATTATGAGAAAATCGGTAAACGCAATCACAAGAAAGATGATGCTCATTTGAACAAACATGCTATGCATTTAATCCGTTTATTCTTAATGGCAATTGATATTTTAGAAAAGGAAGAAATCATAACCTATCGTGCAGAAGAACAGGAGTTATTGCTTTCCATCAGAAATGGAGCATATCAGAAAGAAGACGGAACCTTTCGGGAGGAATTTTATGAAATGCTGTCCGGCTATGAGAAGCGGTTGACGTATGCATCTGCTAATACCAGTCTTCCAGAGGATCCGGATAAAAAAACAATTGAAGAATTTGTTATGTCGGTAAATGAAAGAGTGGTGCGACATGAACGGTAACAAACATCCATTAAGTGACTGTACCATCTGTCCCAGAACCTGTCATGTGAACCGGTTGGCAGGCGAGACGGGGTATTGCCGAACAGGGGCAGGTATTGTCCTTGCCAGAGCGGCCCTTCATATGTGGGAGGAACCGTGCATATCCGGGGAGCGCGGTTCGGGAACCGTGTTTTTTTCGGGATGTTCCCTAGGCTGTGTATATTGCCAAAATGAAAAAATAGCAAAAAACCATATCGGGAAAGAAGTGACCATAGAACGTCTGGTTGAAATCTATTTTGAACTCAAATCTCAAGGTGCAGCCAACATCAATCTGGTTACACCCACTCACATGCTGTATGCAGTTATCCGGTCTATAACAGTTGCAAAGCAACAAGGGTTTGATTTACCCTTTGTCTATAATTGTGGCGGTTATGAGAAAGCGGAAAGCTTACGATTATTAGATGGTCTGATAGATGTGTATCTTACAGATTTCAAATATTATGATAATACACTAGCAAGGAGATATTCCAACGCACCCAACTATGCTTCTTATGCCAGTGAGTCCTTGCAAGAAATGGTGCGCCAGACAGGTGAAGCGATATTTAATGAAGAAAATATGATGACGAAAGGTGTGATAGTCCGCCATTTAGTTCTGCCGGGATGTGTGCAGGATTCGAAGCGGATAGTAAAATACCTGTATCATACATATAAAGATCAGATCTATATCAGTCTTATGAATCAATATACGCCCTTACCCCATGTGGCTGATTACCCGGAAATAAACAGGAAAGTAACAGAAGCAGAGTATGATGAAGTGGTAGAATATGCCATAGAACTTGGCGTGGAAAACGGTTTCATTCAGGAAGGAGAAACGGCAAACGAGAGCTTTATTCCTGATTTTGATATAACAGGAGTGTGAATATTTTGTAATCTTATGCGTGGTTGCGTTTTTCGGAGTAAGAGCGTGTCAGATATGCACTACGCACAAAATTCGGCGTAGAAATGCTTGCGGGTGCGCATTGGTAAAGTAAGCATACAGAGTGTGTGGCCGGCGTTGTCTGGTGAATATGCCTATATTTAACTACAATTTTTAGTAGGATTTGCATAAGCACATCGGTATAAATTACCTTGAAAAGATAGTTAAAAAGTGCTAACATAACCATGTTACTTTAAGGAGGAAGAAATATGAAGAGGATACTATTTACTCTGACTGTTATTCTGACTTGTCTCGCATGTTTGCCGGAACAGGTATTGGCAGCCGGAACAGAAGTTGTTGATTTGGGGAGTTCATTACCGATCTGGAGTTGTATTCCATTTGCTGGAATGTTGCTCTGCATTGCAATACTACCATTGGTGAGAGCAGAATGGTGGGAAAAGAAAAAACCCCTTGTAGTTGCATTTTGGTCACTATTGTTTCTCATTCCATTTGCGATTGCTTATGGATTTGGAATCGCAGCAGAACAGCTATTAGAAACGGTAATTGGTGATTACCTGACATTCATTGTACTGCTATTTGGCTTATTTTGTGTTTCCGGTAATATTTCCTTAGAGGGTGATATAAAAGGCAATCCAAAGACAAATGTAGTATTGTTGTTAATCGCAACATTACTTTCAAGCTGGATTGGAACAACCGGTGCAAGTATGGTTATGATACGACCATTAATTCGTGCCAATCAGTATCGTTACCGCAAAGTACAGATTATGGTATTTTTTATCTTTTTAGTATCCAATATCGGAGGTTGTCTAACACCGATTGGTGATCCACCATTGTTGATGGGCTTTATGAGAGGTGTACCATTTACATGGAGTTTTAATCTGTTGCCAGTTATGATTTTAAATATAGTGTTGCTTCTGATATTGTTCTTTATTCTGGACACCAGGGCTTATAAGAAAGATTTAGCAGATGGGTTAAAGGTGGAAGAAAAAGAAAAGAAAGAGCCAATACGATTAAAAGGCGTACACAACATTATTTGCCTTGCAATGATTGTAGGTGCAGTTGTGTTAAGTGGTGTGTTGCCGGGAATGGAGATGTTCCAAACAGCGGAGGGTACGGTAAAAGGTATTCATATATATGGAGAAGTTACCCTTACATACCCGGCATTGATTGAGATTGTAATTATCCTGTTGGCAGCATTGGTGTCCTGGAAAACAACAAAGAAACAGGTGCGAGAGTCAAATCGTTTCTCGTGGGATGCCATTTCAGAGGTTGCAATCTTGTTTATCGGTATTTTTATCACAATGATACCGGCATTGTTGATCTTAAAGACAAATGGTGCATCGTTAGGATTGACAGAACCATGGCAGATGTTCTGGGCAACCGGTGCTTTGTCTAGTTTCTTAGACAATACACCAACCTATCTTGTGTTCCTGACAACGGCAGGTACATTAGGCGCAACAAGTGGTATTGCAACTACAGTAGGTACAATTGCACCGACTTTATTGATGGCGATTTCCTGTGGTGCTGTATTTATGGGGGCCAATACCTATATCGGAAATGCACCGAACTTTATGGTGAAATCCATTGCAGAGGAGAACGAAATTAAAATGCCATCTTTCTTTGGCTATATGGGATGGTCAATGTTCTGTCTCATACCGGTATTTTTGATAGATATGCTTGTATTTTTCTTATAAAATATACATAGGCAAACGGCTGAAAACCATTGTTTGTGGTTTTCAGCCGTTTGTTTTTATATACTAGGAAATTGCAACAGTTCGTTGTATGATGTAATGCATGAAATTTCCTAGTATATAAAAAACTGATGCGCACGAATTTGAAAGGAAGGTGCATTGCATGCCAAATTCGGCGCGGGAAAGCGTGCAAGCATAATAACTAGCTGGATTCGCGAGAGCGTGCTTGCACGCTTTGTTCTATACTAGGAAATTGCAACAGTTCGTTGTATGATGTAATGTATGAAATTTCCTAGTATATAAAAACTGATGCGCACTCGCGCGAAATGTAGTGTGTCGCAAGCGACCGCGCTCGGCGCGAGAGTTCTGCAAGCAGAACTCTTTCTTGTATACTAGGATATCACAACGAAAAAATCAGACACATATATATACTAGGAAAAAAGTATCATACAGAAAAAAAGGATTTGACAAATATTTTATACAGTAGTATACTATTTCTGTGAAGTTTTTTATAAAAAGTTCACGGTGAGGTCATTTTTAATTAATAAGGAGGATGTCAAATGACAAAAAAGAAATTATTGCAGACAATGGCAGTAACACTTACTGCAACAACTGTCCTTGTGGCAGAAGCACCAATTCAAGTATTGGCAGATAGTCAAGGTATTGCTACTTACTCAGAAGTGGGTGACATAAGAGTAGCAATCACAAGTGGTCAGTATATTACAGATGCAACACCTCAGGTTATGGGTATTAACTATGATATCAATAATAAAGTGTTGAAGTGGGATAAGGTTAGTACAAAAAATGAGTATCGTTATTTAGTAACGATTACCGATCTTGCTACTGGCAAGCAGTCCACATATACACGTTATGCAAATTACATAAACTTGCTATCGTACTATTCACAGGGAAGTACGTTACTGATTAGTATCCAGGCGATTCATGATACAGATGGTTCTGTGACTATTAATGATGTAGAGTATAATTATTATTATGATGATGCTTATAATTTACATATTGCAAATTTAAGTGCACCTAGTACCGTTCAAATTACACTTCCAGGCAATGCAGTAGTGAATCATTTAGGTACGCTTTCTATTGATAAGACCAGCAAAGACAGTAACTATTACAGCTTTAAGACAACAGCACAGCCAAGCGATGGAACAATTGTGGAATTGTGGTATTCTACAGATCCAAATTTCAATAACCATGTAGTAAAGACAGAAAACAAAAATTACTATGAAGAACTTTCTACAACCGGCTATACAACTAGTCTTTCGCTTTATCATTCCGAGTTATTACCAGGAACCAGATATTATGTAAAGGCAAGAACAACAGCAACTAATAAAGTACAGGTTACAAAAGAAGTATATGATACATATGATTCTGAAAAGAGAACATATGATTATACATGGGATAGTGCTACTGGTACGGATATCTATACATATTATGTTTATGAGACCACATACAGCGATTTTACGAATACCGTAAATGTCACTTTACCAATTACAAAGGTTAATGTCAGTGCAGATGTAGAAAAGACATCTATCACATTAAATATGAATCCTACAAACAGTGATTTGAAAACCGGTTATGAGATTTCAAGAAAAGTTGGAAAAAAATACAAGGTTTTAGCAAGAATTACCGGTAACCGTTATGAAGATACCGGCTTGACAGCAGATACATCCTATACATATCGTGTCAGAGCTTACAGTTATAACAAAGATACGAAAAAATATACATATGGTTCCAGCACATATCTGACCAGAACTACCTGGGGAAGTGACATGAAGCTCAAAGTAGCTCAGACTGGAAAGACAACTGCGAAACTTTACTGGAATAAAGTAGCTGATGCAGATGGATACGAGATTTACAAATATAATGGTGAATCTTTTGATGATACAATTGCAAATGGTGAATCCAGCTACTATGACAAGGCAGTGTTAGTGAAGACAATCACAAAGGCATCTGTAGCATCCTATAAAGTTACAGGATTGACAGCAGGTGAAGAATATACATTTTTGGTAAGAGCATATAAGAATGTAAAATCAGGAAAAACAACAAAGAAATATTTTATCAGTGATGCAGTAGCGTTAGATCTTACATATGAATCATTATCAAATGTAAAGAGTAAGACGGATTCTACGGGTACACTTACAGTAAGCTGGTCTCCTAATTATTCTGCTGAAGGTATTATGGTAGAAAAATATGATGAAGAACAGGATATCTGGGTAACCTATAAGCAGTTAAAGAATACAACAAAGTCAATTAAATTAACATCTGATCAGGTTGGAAAGAATGTACAGTATCGCATCTACCCATATAAGGGATCAATTAAAGGTCAGGAGTTAACATACACCGTTACAAAATATTTAGCAACTCCTACAAATGTAAAAGCAAAAAAGACAAGTGATGGCACAGGTGTCAATGTTACATGGAATGCAGTAGATGGAGCAGACTATTATGTAGTATACCGTTCTACAGATTTAGGTTCATACAATAGTGATACAAAATCCTATAGTGTTTCTGATGCAGAAGCAGTTCCGGTATTCACTTTCAAAGCTGGAGATGAATTAAGCAATGCGTTTGCGCCAGAATACACCTATTATTATGAAGTACCATACAGCTATACTAGTGCAACAGGTACAACCGTTTACAACTGGTCAGCTGCAACAAAGTATTATTACTCACAGGCACAATATTACCAGAAAAAAATAGCAGAAGCGATGGCTGCAAATGATACTTATGATATCCAGTATTATCAGGAGAGACTTGCAGAATTAAATAAGAATATGCAGGAAAATCCTACAGAAGATATTTACAATGTAAAGAGAACATACAATATTACTGGAACAAGTGTTACAGACGCAGCAGTAACAAAAACAAACCAAGCAATTGCTACTTTAAGAATTAAAGATAAGTATGATGACACTACAGTTGGTTTAGATCAGACAATTACGTCTGCTAGAAATGGAAATGTAACTACTTTCTACGAAGGACCAGAAGCAGGAGTAACTTACTACTATTATGTAAAAGCTTATAAGTATACAAACTCTTATGACAGCACATACAATAATATTTATACAGGACAGAGCATTGGTTATAGTGCACCGGCAAAGGTTACCTTAGGAACGACATTAACTACTCCGAAGATTTCTAAAATAAAGAGTGCTAAGAAACAGCAGATTGTTGTTAAATGGGGTGCTGTGAAGAATGCAGAAAAATATGTTGTATATCGTTCTACCTCTAAGAGTGGAAAATACGAGGCAATTGCAACGCTTTCTTCAAAGACAAAATATTATACAGATAAGAGTGTGAAATCAGGAACAAAATACTACTATAAGGTTCGTGCTTACAGAACAACTGAATCAGGAGCAGATTCCTACTCATCTTATTCATCTGTGAAAGCGGTAAAAGCAAAATAATAATTACAACGTAAAAAAATAAGAAGTCCCCACAAGGTTGTGTATTGATCTTGTGGGGATTTCGTTATATAAAGAATATTCACTTTAACGACGATATAAAAAGTGTAGTAAAAGAGAATTGCATTTGATAAAAAATAATGTAATGGTGAGGAGATTAGCAGATGGGGAGTATATATCAAGTAAAATGTCTGGAATGTGCTTATGATGGTCAATTCCATTTGGGAAGTGGACTTAGAAGTATGAATCTTGCCAGACATCTTTCACTTGTTTCAGAAGCAGAGCGACAGGAAATAGTATCCTTACAAGAACGGGGAATGATAGACAGATTTCAAATAGAGAATAAGCTGGTCATATGTGAGCAATGTAAGAGTTTACAGGAAAAAGTAATTATTTTGATTAAAGATGGCAATGGTATGTCACATACTTTTGGACAGAACTGTAAGGTGTGTGGTAGTAGCATGAAAGTGTATGGAAAGCAAGGACTGAAAGATATTACGTGTCCATGCTGTGAAAAGGGAATGCTTGAATTTAAGGTTGTTGGTCATTGGGATTAGTGCGTGGGCCAGTTGATAATTGGTATTTTGTCTAAATATCAGTTGGTCAGTACACTTGGGGAGGTAATAAGGGAATGATATTGATGCATAATATAACTGCAATGAATAATAGTCGTCAGTTGAAAATTACCCAGAATAAAGCGGCGCAGAGTGCTTTAAAGCTATCATCCGGCTATCGTGTTACAAAAGCGGCAGATGATGCAGCAGCTTTGTCGATTAGTGAGAAAATGAGAGCACAGATACGAGGTCTTTCCAGGGCTTCCATAAATGCGCAGGAAGGAATTAATCTGATTCAGACAGCAGAAGGGGCGATGAATGAGATACATAGTATGCTGCAAAGAATGAATGAACTTCATGTTCAGGCGGCAAATGATACGAATACCCTTGAGGACAGACAGAAAATTCAAGAGGAAATTGGAGAACTGACACTTGAAATAAATCGAATTGCGGAGACAACAGAATATAATACATTAAAGCTATTGGATGGAAGTTTGGGAAATCCGGATTTGGTATCATCTACACCTTTAAAAGTATTGAATGGAACCGGGATAGGCAATACGATTACCTTACAGGAACTACAAAATTATAGTGGGTTAAAGATTGTATATGCAGAAGTTACGCATGATGTTGATACGACGCAGACAGCAAGTGGAAGTGCTACGCTGTCTGGTTATGACTCGTTAAAAAGTGATTTGAAGAATGAGATAGTCCCACAGGCTGTACAGGGGATTCTTAATACATATAGTAATACATTTGGTTACCTGAAAGGTTCTTCCATAGGTATTGGATTGGAGTTATATAGCAATGCATCTTCGAGTACGCTTGCATCGGTGACTATGGGAGCAGCAGTGAGTGGAACAGATGCGTTATATTTGACATATAAGTTAAGTGTTAATTTAGCAACACTTTCCTTTGATGCTTCGGGTGAATTGACAACGAGCAGTAGGGATGAATTAGAAATTACAATCATTCATGAAATGATGCATGCATTAATGGATGAAACATTGACGAACGGAATGCTGGGATTTGATGGAACAAAATTTGATGCTAATGAAGAATTTCCGTCCTGGTTTGTAGAAGGAATGGCGCAGGCGTCAGCAGGTGGTTGTTTTGATGGAAATGACTGGGTAAAAAATGGTCTATTTATAACAGATACAACTACAGAGACAAATATTAGCAATAGCTTAAATAATGCGGCAAATTGTCTGGGCTCAGAAACGGGAACATCAGAGTATGGAACCGGATATCTGGCGTGTATGTATTTGGGATATCTTGCTCATGGTGGCGGTACAGTGAGTTCTGCAGGAATGGCAGCCGGATTGGATACAGTATTAAATGAGATTAAAAACGGAACCAGTTTAGAGGATGTAATAAAGAATCATACATCTTATACAGGAATTGCTGATTTTGAAAGTAAATTTGCCAATGATGCGGCTTCGTTTGTACATGAACTGGTTGTTAGTGTAGGAGGTGGAACCGGTGGTCTGGTATCAGGTTATACAGCGGCTCAAGGTTTTTTGCAGGATTCGTCAGTAGCTGATGCCACGGATGCAAAGCTTTTTGAATTGAATACAGAAAATAATACTGTGAAAAATGAATATCCGGCTGGATATGAAACGATGACAGGCGGAAGCCGTGAAAAAACGGGAACTCCCGTTACTGATAGTACCGGAGGCACGGGGGGAACCGGAGGCACGGGAGGAACCGGAGGCACGGGAGGAACCGGAGGCACAGGGGGAACCGGAGGCACGGGAGGAACCGGAGGCACGGGAGGAACCGGAGGTACAGGAGCTGCTACAAGCCGTGGAGGATTAACGTTGCAAATAGGAGCGAATGCAAATCAGTCTATGAAAGTATACATTGAAGCACTTACAGCAGATAAAATCGGTGTAGGTGCCTTAGACGTCACCACACAGGCTAGTGCAAGTGCCGGAATTTCTGCTGTGCATCGTGCGATCCAACTGGTATCGGAACAACGTTCGTTGCTTGGTTCCTATCAGAATCGTTTAGAACATACAGTGAAAAATCTTGATAATAGCTCTGAAAATACCCAAGCGGCAGAAAGTAGAATGCGTGATCTTGATATAGCAGATGAAATGGTGAAATATAGTACCACACAGATTTTACTTCAAGCAGGACAGGCAGTGCTTGCACAGAGTAATAAAATGAATAGGGGAATTTTGACGTTGCTGGAGTAGGCGTTGGTTAGAATACAAAATTAAAAAAGAACAGCTACCTTTATTGTAAAGTGAGAACATATCTCAATTTGCAAAAAGGTAGCTGTTTGTATGTGTGATATAAGAGTTTTATTCACTATAACTGGTTTTTATAATAGTCGCATAAGATAGAAACACACTTTTCTAATCCTAAAGAGCCACTGTTCAGTGTTAAATCATATGTATGTGGGTTGCCCCACTCCCGTTTTGTAAAGTAGCGGTAATAGTTCATACGTTTTTTATCGACACGTCGAATCAGCGCAATTGCCTGTTTGTGGCTTAAATGATCGTTTGCCATCTCACGTCGAATACGTGTCTCTAATGGTGAATAAATAAATACATTAACCATGCTGACATTCTGGTTCTGTAAGATTACATCAGCACATCTTCCCACAATGACACAATCCTCTTTTGCTGCTATCTTGCGAATGACATCACGTTGTAGATGGAATAGTGTTTCGTTAGCGGGATGTCCTTTTTTTACGTTTTCATTACCTTCATAAAGCTGTTTGTAATAAAATGGATTGGTTGCTTTTTCATCGGCGTGCTTCAATGTTTCTAAGGAAATACCACCGTATTGACCTGCTATTTCTAACAGATTCTTGTCATAATAGCTGATGCCTAATTCTTTTGCTACAATTTCCCCAATGATGTGACCACCACTGCCACATTCCCTGTCAATACATATGACTTTATGTGCCATAAAAATCCCCTCCCTTAAGCAGTTATTCTATGACATTATTTTACCATACAATGACAGAAAATACACTATAAAAATATGGATTCCTTACCTGCAGAAAGCGAGTGGATTTCCTGGGCGAGCTCTTTCCGGTTCTTCAATTTCGTGGATTTTCATAGTATGTTTCCCCTTGTACACAAAAAATTCTATTTTGTAGCATGAGTATACAGCGTAAAGTCACGTTATAGTCAAGAAAAATACGAAAAATGCTTCAAAATTCTTTGGGTGTGTACGAAAAGTACAATCAATGTTATACTATTAAGAATATACACGAAGAAAGGAATCAGGATATTGAAAACAACATATTATGATAAATTTAAATGCATTGCAGATAAGTGTACCTTTACCTGCTGTGAAGGATGGGATATTGCACTTGACAGTGAAGCCTGCTGGAAGCGTGCCAAGGAAGGTAAAAAATATGAGAAAGCAACGAAACGATGTCCGTTTTTAAAAGAGGATGGCTTGTGTCATATTGTAGAACAGGATGGGGAAATAGCTTTGCCGGAATCCTGCCATACATTTCCCAGACTGGTGCATGAGTATGATGGTGAGATAGAAGAATTATTATCCTTTGCTTGTCCGGTTGTCATTGATATTGTGAATGAGAATCTGGATACCGCTTCCATGTCTCAGGAGCCTGATAATGCAGAACTGACGATGGATGCCTATATTCGCCACAGCATGTTGGAAATACTTGACAATGAAGAGTATGACTTGTCAGTAAAGTTGTTGCTGGTGTATCAGTATTTGTTGCTGGTGGAAGAATGTTCTGAGGAGGATATAGAGTGGGAGACGGATAGCTTTCTTATAGAGGATGGCCTGGAAGATGCTGCGGCTATCTGGGAGTACGCAGATATTTGCAGAGAAGATACGGTAGGTGAGTGTGTGGAACTGCTTCTTGATATTATGGAAGATTACAAGGAGATTCCGTTGTATAAAAATATATTTGAAGATCTGCTTGCTTATGTAGAGAAGGAATCGGAGGAATCGTTACCAGTAGGATTTGAGCTTTTTCATGGTGTATTTGCTTCCTATGAGCCGTTGCTACAAGTTGTATATAGGGATAAACTATATGAATCCTGTCGAAATGACGATATTGAAGATACATTAGCAAATTATCAATTACTTGCAATAGAATATGCAATGGTGCGAATTGCCGCTTTTCTAAAATGGAAAATGAGTCCGCGAAAGACACTGGCATATGAAGATATTCGAAATTATGTTGCTGCATTTTCGAGAATCATTGGACACAACAGCGAAACATTTCTGGAATTCATAGAGGACAGTTTCGAGGAACCGATTCTGGAAGCTGGGTATCTGGCATTGATTTTGTTGTAGAGAGAGGCAGGCACATTCAATATGAATAATAAAACAATAGAAAAGAACAATAAAAACAGAATCTCCACGCAAGATATCACAAGTATGGCATTACTTACTGCATTGCTGTGTATTTCTTCCTACATTGTTATTCCATTGCCATTTACTGCTGTATGCATTACTGCACAGACGCTAGTAGTCAACATGACAGGTCTTCTGATGAGTCCCCCAAAAGCAGGGACAATTGTAGGTATATGGATAGTGTTAGGTACAATTGGACTGCCTGTATTTAGTGGTGGCATGGGGGGACTAGGCAAACTTTTAGGTCCCACTGGCGGATATATCCTTGGGAGTTTGGTGGCAGCTGTGCTGATAGCTTTGTTAAAAGGAAGGAATAGAAACATAATACGATATGCGGTGGTTTCTATTGTAGTGGGAATGGTGGTCATGTATTTTTTAGGAATGAGCTGGATGATGATTTCTGCAGGTATGGACTGGAGAGCTGCATTTGTATCTTCTGTGTTACCGTTTATCCCTCTTGATGTGGCGAAATGCATTGCTGCCGCAATCGTTGTTAAGCCGTTGGAGAGAGTGGTGAAGTGGGGGTGAATTAATGGGGCGGCTCGTTCAACCGCCCCGCAGATGAATAGATAGTCTGCTTGATTTTACTAAATTTCAACAAGTGTAATTACGGGTTGGGTAGTAAAAATAAAAAAATTATGTTATACTGTAGAAATAGTTTATAAATGTAGTTGGAAAATGTGAACTATTTAGAACAAGAAAAAAAGGAAAATCATGGGATAGGAAAGGGGATATTTTTATGGAAAGATATCTTAAGAAACACTTAAAAACATTTTTTTTATGCTTGGTATTAGGAATACTTTTTATTTGCTCAATTCCTACCGAAGCAGCAAACTCAGATTTTGAAATCAAAGACAAGGTTCTGGTAAAATATACCGGAAAAGGTGGTCGGGTTACCGTTCCGGATGGGGTAGAAACCATTGGAAGTCTTGCTTTTGGAGATTGTCGCAAATTGAAAACGGTAGTGGTTCCGGATAGTGTAGAAACAATCGGAGATTCAGCTTTCGAGGGCTGTACAGCTCTCGAGGAAGTTAAAATGCCTGCGAATTTAAAATCAGTGGGCAGAGGAGCGTTTAGGGGATGTACCGGGCTTAAAAATGTAGCATTTCCAAAAACTGTACAGACCATTGGTGATTCTGCATTTGCAGATTGTAGCAGTTTAACAACAGTTACCTTGCCGGACAACCTGCAAGATGTATCCGGTGTGGCATTTACCAATACACCATGGATGACTGAATTAGAATCTGCGTCACAGGATGGTATGATTGTAATAAATGGTGCACTGTTTCATGTTGATGAGAATACTGCTGCATCTGCTATTCCGGATGGGGTACATACCATTTGTCCGGGTGCCTTTGCAGGTAGTCAGTGCTTAACCGAACTTGTAATTCCGGATACCGTAAAATCTATTGGTTCTAATGCATTTGTCAACTCGAGTCTTAGTGCAATTACACTGCCTGATACTATTACAACAGTGAAAACAATGACTTTTTCCGGCTGTAGTAAATTAACCAGTGTTAAGTTACCGGAAAAATTAAAATACATGGAATCCTATGCATTTGAAAGTTGCAGTGCCTTAACGAAAATTATAATTCCTGGTACTGTAACAAAAATTGGTGTTGGTGCATTCCGAGGCTCAGGTTTGAAAAAAATAGTATTTCCTAAGAGTGTACAATACATTTCGCAGGATGCATTATGCGAGTGTAAGAATTTGACAAAAGTAACTATTAAGAATCGCAAAGCAAACATAAACAACGTTTCCAACACATACGATGCAGATGGTGGTATACAGACAGGAATTGGTACAATCTTTGGTCCTACCATATATGCAGGAGAAGGTATACCTCTTACAAATTGGTCATCATTTCAAACAGTAACGATTGAAGGCTACCGATATTCGACAGCACAGCAATTGGCATCCTATATTGCTCCATTACATAATATGCTTGGTTTTGGTAAAGTTCAGTTTAAAGCATTGGATAGTAAAACAAGTACATTGGATAAAGTTAAGGTTAGCAAAAGCTTTACAATGGAAGAAAAAGAGAAATGTACCATCAAGGTTACATTGCCCAAAGGGTTGAAAAAAGTAAATAAATTCACTAAAGAAAATGGACAGGTGAAGGTTACTTATCAATCCAGTGATGAAATGGTATTGAAGGTAAGCAATAAAGGTGTTGTGACATTAAAAACAAGCAACTATTCTTACCCATTATATATATACACGACATTGACATTACCAAATGGCAATCGCAAAGTATATAGTACAAAAATTGTTTTAGCGAATAGAGTTGCATTGGATAAAGTTACTGTTACCAAAAGCCTTACGTTGTCGAAAGGTGAAAAAGGTACAATAAAAGTTACATTACCAAAGACACTTAAAAAAGTAAGTAAATTTACGAAAAAAAGTGGACAGGTTAAAATTACATATTCAACTAGCGATAAAACGGCTGTAACAGTAAACAGCAAAGGTGTTGTCACCTTAAACGATGACAGTATGAGTGATAAGCCTTTATATGTATATACGATTTTGACACAAACAGATGGGAATAGCGAAGTAATAAAGACAAAGATTATCATTGCAAAATAACGGCAATAGAGTTTGGGAATTTAGTACAATACGATAGTCGTTAAGATAAATGATACAAATGGCTCCGACTGAACAATCAGCCGGAGCTTTTTCTGATTTTAGAGTATAAGAGATGAAGATATTCGAAGTTTTCTACAATCGAAAGCAGTCCGTTACGAAAATGGGGGAGTATTCTGCCTACATATCAACCAATAAACAAAAATTAGAGAAAAATGGTAAGGACAAAATATAAAAAGTGCGGTATACTAATAAAAAATACAATAAACGTAAGTTGTGATGGAAAAGCCGCTTAAGTGGCAGAAAGTGAGGAAAATATGGACGAAAAGACAATGATTGATGATTTGATTGCGCAGTTAGACAAAGGCATGGCAAATGGACTTGGTCATATGAATGTAGATGTTGATATGACGAAGGAAACAAAAGAGGTAGAGACTATGGGCTGCACCGATTGCTCCAAGGTACCATTTGCTTGCAGTGTACCAACATTACATGAAGGTCTTGACGGAGAAGAGTAACTTGTGGATTTAATGTTGTCAAAGGAACAGACAGGAGGATAGTGTGATAACTTGTGAAGATATCGACATGTACGGCTATGCTTCCTTTGAAGATATCAAGTAAGGAAAACAAACATTATGAACAAACAAACCATTTTTGAAAAAGTAGACCACACCCTATTAACCCAGACCGCAACTTGGGATGAAATTAAGATAATCTGTGACGATGCCATTCACTATAAGGTGGCTTCTGTCTGTATTCCTCCATCCTATGTGCGGCAAGCAGCAGAGTACGTGCAAGGTAAAATAAAAATCTGCACTGTAATCGGTTTTCCCAATGGCTACCAGACCACTGCAGTAAAAGCATTTGAGACAAAGGATGCTATCGCAAACGGAGCAGAGGAAATTGACATGGTCATCAATATTGGATGGCTAAAAGATAAAAAATATAAAGAACTCGAAGAAGAAATTATAACTCTAAAATCAATATGTGGAGATAAAATATTAAAAGTAATCATAGAAACCTGCCTCCTTACGGAGGAGGAAAAAATCAAAATGTGTGAAATTGTCACTGCCGCAAAAGCAGATTACATCAAAACATCCACCGGCTTTTCTACCGCTGGAGCCACTTTTGCAGATGTCTCTCTTTTCGCTAAACATGTAGGCACCCGGGTGAAAATCAAAGCCGCAGGCGGAATTAGTTCCTTTTCAGACGCCGAAGCATTCATATCTCTAGGCGCCGATAGATTAGGTACCAGCCGAATCGTAAAAATAGCAAAAAACGAAAATAGTATGGGATATTAAAGTTTTATTACTACATTTGGTAGGAAGTCACAGAGCCAGTCTGTCAGTATTGGTTTCATATCGGAGCGAACGCGTATCCAATATGGAGTCAATACAGGCAGGCTGGCTCTGTGACTTCCTACGGACTGAAAGAAATTTTTTTCTTTTTTGCAACCTTTTGGTTTGTTGCATGGTATTACTATCGAAAGAGCAAAAAAACTTATTTAAAATATAATCTCTCGGAATCCCGAGTGATTATGGTCAACACAGTTGACAATGAACATTGAAAAGTGAATATTATCCGAAAAAGATAAAAAAGGATATGAGAAATAGACATAACGGTCTGTTGCTATGTCGAGAAAGAGTGTATAATCTAAACAGGATTATGCCGTTTTTTGAATCAACTTTCTCAGGGCGGATTCGTAGGGCAAATCCCATGCATCAAGATGCTGTAGCATCATGATGTGATAGAGGCGGCAGTACCACATCTTAGTAGAGTGGTGTCTGCTGTCTTCTAATTTAAAGTCTAATTTCTCCCGTTTATTGGAACGTTCCGCAGAAGTTCTTGCATTAAATTCCGTTTTCCATTCGTCACTGTCACGCGGCGGTATGTTGATTAATCGTGGATTGTCCTTTGTGGCAAGGTGAACTGTTCTTCCATACCTGGAATCAGAGCAGGGATGCTCGCATGAGCAGCCGTATTTTCTGCTTGCGAGAGGACAGCGGTATTTTATTCTGTTTTTAGTAGGTTCTGAACCATCATGATTCATTCGACGACCTTCTTTGCAGATAGGAACACCATCCTTGCCAATGGTAAAGTCATTTTTATATTTGACTTTAATACCCCGTTTTTCATTTAGGTCAATAAAAGGAGTAATACCTTTTCGTTTACAGTATTTATAAACAGGCATGGCATCATGCGCGGAATCAAGAAGCAGCTTGGATATTTTAAATTCAGGCAAAAAGCTTTTCATTCTGAAAAAGGTATGCAGAAAGCCGTGGGAATCATGTCTTGAGGCCGGATTCAGCAAAGGGAAAACAGGAAGAACGCTTTCTGAATCAGAAGCAACCAGCATATATAAATCATATCCATGATAAAAACAGGAACGTGATGAATCCCATCCGATGTCGCAATCAGGCTGGGAAAAGTAACGGTCACAGGAGTAGTCATAGATACCTTTAGAGGCACAAGCACAAACACGATGCTTTCGTTCCCTTGCAGAAGTAACAAAAGGAGTACCATCGTCGGCGAGAGCCAGTGCATGGGGATTAATAAGTCCTTTAGAAACAGACTGTTGCAGGAATTCCTGATTATAAAGGTCAAACAGAGAGCCATAAGGCTGTTCAGAAATGGAGAAAGAAGTGTCTTCCAGTTTCTGTAAGAGCTGCTCAACAGATACCTTTTCAACAGATTTAGCTTTAGCACCTTTTGTAGAAGGCTTTTTAACAGTGGCCTTAATGGGATGTA
>JBGVMW010000059.1:0-61831 GCA_045125095.1 Lachnospiraceae bacterium | reverse complement strand
ACCTTGACAGTTCAAAATAACTCAATCGAATTTCACAGGGGTAGTTTATCCTTTTTTACAGGTAATTTGATTGATTTAAAAAGAACTGAAACAAGGTTTTGTGATTTTGAGCATTTTATCTGCTCGTGAATAATTCAGGTTTTTTTATACAACTCTCCATATTCGTATATATTATAATCCTCGATAACCAAGTATTCCTCAACATTTTGTATTCTATTTTTCTGAAGAATCTTTTTATCAATTAGAGTGTAGCAATTTGCACTTAATTCTCTAATTACACTCTTAACAACCTGAACATCATGTCTGCAAAATCTCGGGTTTTCTGATATTGTCTCCACTATTTCTGTCGCAAACTTAAGTGCATCTGCTAGTTTATTCTCATATGTTTCATACGGTTTTTTATGTAATAAAAGAGCTTTTAACGCAACCCTTCCAGCCAGTGCTGGATATATCATCAATTCTCGCTCATATATATTCAGCTCTTCAAGCGTCATGTCCCGTTCTTCATATATCCATAAACACTTTGCTAGCAAACTGACAATTTCTTCGTCCTTTTCTAACTCTTCATCACTGTATCCATAAAATCCTATGAATTCAGGTGACAAAAACTTCATTTTTAGATATGACTCATAGAGAAGATACATTTTGTCCTTAAATAATACTTCACATAAATCATATATATTTTTATAAATATTATATTTTTCATTTGCACTTAGATGACTATATATACAAATGTCTGATATCCAACTACAGATATCACACCATCCATTTAAGATTACTTGCAATTCTGATTCTTCAAAGTGATTTTTAAACTCATTCGGTAAAATATTCATGTTTACAAAAGCATAAATACTACCTTTAAAATCTACATTATCAAGACTCAACATATGTTCTCGTTCAATTCTTGTTAACTGCTCTGCGCTATCAAGCATGCAATTCTTCCATAATTCTAGCGTAGAATTTATATCGAACCATTCAGCATGTTTAATTGCCGAAATAACCTCCTCATGTGCCAGTGAATAATATGCATCTCCGTCTCTATACTCTATTACCAATAAAGGCATCAAATCCTTAATATACGACGCAAGCAAATAATTAGGACTACCATACCCTAATATCTGTGAAAGCTCATATACACTGATAGGAACACTTGCAACAGTAAGCAACCCCAAAATATTTTCAATATCGTGAAAATATTTTTCTGAATACATTTTTCGCAAGTAGTCTAGCACGCTCCAATATATATTATTCTCTTGTGGAATTGAAAAATTATCATTATTTATGATTTGTAATAAAGCAGCTAGATATAAAAATCTATTTTGTGCTTTTACAAGTAATGTATTTATATCATTATCTGTAAATCTAATATTATTGTCTTTTCCATATTTGCTGATATACTGAGTCAATAAATTAATATTTTCGTAGGCGTCATTCCCTACTATAAGATAATTCTCCTCTTTAAAATGGAAATCTATGTTTTTTTCTAAATTTTCTTTAAGAGTTTCTAATGAATCGCTAACCCTTGCAGTAAATATAATTCTTACATTGTCACCAAGTTCCTCTGTGCTAGGTAGCCATTGCAAAAATGAATAATCCATCAATTCATCTAGACCATCAAATATTAGCAAAAGTTTGTCACTTTTCCATACTCCTACTTCATGCATTTTTTTATAATAAAAGTCAATTACTTCCGAAACTTCTTGTCGCTTATTATCTACTTTACGATTTATATATCTTGGATTATCTAATTTAATCACTCGTTGTCCATTAGACGATAATGACAATACATCCTGCAAAGCAGACAGAAGAGAATCTGTCGTCTTATTATAAAAACGGTTGATATAAATAACCTTTATATCGTATCCGATGATGGTTTCTGGAGTATCACAAAATCTCTCATCAAATGTTCTACACCACGAACTCTTACCTAATCCACTCTCCATCGAAAGAAGTGCAAATTTATTATTATTAATAGCTTCAACCGCCCAATCGGTAAGGTAATCTACTCGTTGATATTTTTTATTCATAATTGAACTATCTAACAATTCTTCTTCTTGAATGCTGTGCCAATCAGAATATAGATTATTGATATCTGCATCCATTTTACTTGTAGATTTTAAGGTCGCTAAATAGCCTTTTACATCTCGATATAAGGCTTCCAATTGCTGCTCCTCTTTCTTATCCTTTCGAAAACTGTTTTTCTTAGCATTTTGATAATTCAATATGTCATATTTTTTCTTTCCATACAGATAAGCATCAAAAAAGTATATTCCATCATCATCCGTCACCACGAATGGAGATAGTTCAAATTGCTCATTATTTAAGATTACCTTGCTTCCTTCGCCAAAGCAAATGTGAGAGTAGGCATCATATGAATATTCAAAATATTCATTTAATTTTATTAGCATCTTTTCAAACTGAGAATAATAATCTTCTTGCGTATCAAATGCTAATGCCCCATGACCTATCGTAGAATTACGCCAATTAGAAAAACTAGTGAACCCATTAATAGATTCCCTACGTCCACGAACTCCTCTACTTCCATCCCAACTCCACAATTCATCAACTTCCTTCAAAATACAGACAAGTTCCCACTGCTCTAAGGCTTTTATCAATAATCGTACGATTTCATGCCAAGTGCCGCATGATAATTCTCGCTCTATAACAACATCTAACACTCTGTATTCTTCTTCAGAAATTTTCGACTTATTGCATATATATGCCATCGAGATAATAACTGGAATTTTCAAACAAATCTCATATATATCCCTCAACTGTAGAACAGCTCCGTAATTCTGCCCTTCATCCAGCAAATTGAATAGTCTGCTATATTCCTCCTTGATAATTAAAGGTAAACTAGAATACATGTCAAAATCCAATTTCACTGTTCTAAACTCGGTCCACTTCTTCTCTATCACTTTTGATTGACGAGCACCACAAAATCGGCAGAACAAATCTTCATCTGAAATATTCTTTTTACAGTTACAACAGACCATATTGTCACACTCCCTCTATTAATCTCTATTTCTAAATGCATCAAAGATAGCCTTAACAGATACAACAATGGCAATAATACTTATTATCCCTATGACAACAAAAAAGGCTATTTCCCATCCTTGAGTAGCACATAATAAATCCCAAAAATCTCCATTTTCAGCATCAAACTTGCTAATAAAATCGAAACAATCTACCAAAGCAGAAGAAATTCCTAACAGTGCAAACAAGCCCATAATGGCCTGTATTTTCCCATCACTCTTCTTTTCTCTTTCTTCACGCTTAGCTCGTTCTTCTTGTGCCTCACGATCTCTACGCTGTTCTTCCTGCCAAGCCTCTTGAACCCTTTTACTTTCTTCACGCTGGCGCTGTTCTCGTTGCAGTATATCTAAGGCGTTTAATCCAGATGTGACGCTCTTTACATCATCATGTACTCGAAGCTGATTCTTTAAATAAACATAAAACTCACTCTGATGGTGAATATGGCTCACTGATGTAGCCATGCTCTTTGTAAGAAACAAATTGATTTCTCCAAAGAGCTCAGTAATCCTTTTATCAAGCGGCTCAGTTAAATACTTCCCATTAACAGCAGATATCTCCGCTTGGATTTTCTCTGCATATACAAGTAAAGAAAATGATTGATAAAGTACTTTCAAATACAATGCAAAATAATCCGTTCTCACCTTGCTAGGAATCAAGCTGTCAAAAACCTCTTTATTATCAGCTACCGGCCAAGATAAATATGCTGCTCCTTCTTGAGTTGCATACCAAAATGCGTTATCAAACGGTCTTTTTATTTCACTTTTTACCTCACTACTGAAATGATAAGAATCCTTATACCCATTAGTAATATGAAATATCAAAGAATACTTGTTTTCCAAATCATTTTCTGCGGTTCTGCTACCAAATGAAACATACGTAAATAGAATCGCCTTATCGGGAAGGTTACAGGTTACTACATTAGAAGCATTTTCATTACTAATCTTCACATTAGGCAATCCTCTTACACTTTGCATACTCTTTTTAATCATACTTTCATATGAGTTCTTTCGTTCTGCAAGGTAAGTAACATTCAAATAACTTACAATATCATTGACCCAATATCCCAATAAAAATGGTATCATATAAGCCCTATAATTATCAGGTTTCTCTTCTAACACTACTCCAAAGTCTGGCTCGACGTTACTAATTTGTTTCTCCCATAATACTGAGGCATCTCCTCTATTCAATTCACGAATAATATTTTGAAAGCGTTTTAATTCATTTGAATCAATGCCTTTTTTAGGAACTTCAATCTCGTACCAAACAAATCCGAGACCATTTCTAAATATCATCAATCCTAGATTAATTACACTTATGTTCCATGCCTTAGGAAGTTCGCTGTTATCTCTTTTTATTGGTTCAGGGTAATATAATAACTCTTTAACTTTTTTTCCCTTTTTCCCTTCAGCTTCTGCACTCTTCCAAAATAACCATTCACACCCAGTTTTCTGCTCTGCTAGAACATCTGTGTCATTCTCAAATCTATACTCATTTCTGACATATCCATATAAATCACTCTCCGGACCATCTAAAGTACTTTTTCTTCGTTCCCAATGCTTTTGATAATCACCTTGCTTGTTAGGTTTGTTCTCCTGTTGTGCTTCTACTTTAGAAACAGCGTCCTCAAATGCCCCTGAATACTTAAATGGTACAATATACCTTAAACAAGATGAATTTACATCATATACATTACCCATGGCTTATCAACCTTCCTATCTATACATAAATGTGAAATATTTCTGCAATTCTTGATAACGCGCTTCTCCATTATCAGAAAAAGTTATATTGTCCAGTACAGTAAAATTTTCTTTCATAAAACTAGCTAAGTTCTTGGTTATTGAATCACGCAAATCGTTCTTATTCTCATAATCAGCGACCTCTGCAGCGCCAAACTGCTCAAGAGCTTCAATGATTTCTCCTCTATAGTTCAATCTGTCTCTCTTTAATTGTGCAAACAGTTTCCGAGCATTATCATCTTTTCTCTTAATTGCAAGCATTTCTAAATACTTATAGGTTATTTCCCATGGATGTCCACTTGGTTCTTTACCATATTTCTTAGTCAATGTTGCATCCATTTCACATAATTTCTCCCATAAAGCGTCATCAATCTCATCTTGGTGGAAACAATATAATCCTCTAACCAAAACATAAATTGCATATTCATTAGAAAATGCAGAATGTACATCTTCATCTGAGCTTGTAATATAGCGTAATCGTTGGTTTATTGTATTTTTCCCATCAAAATAATCAACTATTTCAGCATCGTACTCTTCTTTCATATTCATATCCGCATAGAAGTGCAAAAGATACGACTGAGTAATCTTATAATTAGCAGAGCCCTTCTCAAGTTTGCTCAAAGCATCTTTAAAATATACCTCTGCTTCTGGATCTCTTTTTTCAGCCAAAATTCTTGCTAATTGGCTAATTGCTTTTGCTTCATCTAAGAAGTCCGATTCATCACCCTTTTTAAGTATCTCTCGCTTCATTTCCGACGCTAACTGTTGGCTACTAACATTCTCATTTGCAATTTCCAATCCCTTATCCCATTCGAAGCTATCTTCAAGACATACAACTAGCTTGTTGTTGGTGTTTAAATATGCATCTACTCCGACGTAAAAAGCATATTTTTTACACTTTTCATAATACTCAAGTGCTTTTGCCGCATTACCAACATGACAAAATGCTGAAACCCCTGCATCATATAATTTATATAGGGTTGCCGATCGCATATCTGTACTTCTATATTTATTAGCAACTTTATCAACCATTAATTCAAATTGTTGCATTAGGTATAATAGCTTTTCTTGATCCAAATTATTGATAGTCAACAACGCAGACAATTCATTTACACTTTTATTAAAATACTCTGGAGTGATTGTTTCCCTAACTCTCTCTTCCAGATACGGAAACCAAGTATCTCTGTAATGTTCTGCAAACTTACCCTTGGTAATTTTCGCATCGTATGTAATAGATAATGCATCAAACAAATTCTTACGTTCATAGCAATTCCATGCACTTGAAAAACTATTATCTATCTCATCATATCCAAAGATAAGATTCTCATTTTCCGGATTGATTTCATCTGCCCTTTTGACAATCTGTTCTAACCAGTCATCAGCGCTATTTCCATTAAGCTTATATCCTAGAATTGAACATATACTATCTGACAAATACAAAAATTCCATCATCTGCTTATCTGGATCATACTGAATTGATTTTACATACAGCTTATCTATCTTTACAGAAACATTTCCACTATTTATCATTTCTTGAGCAATCAATGTTCTGTATATATCAGCATTCATAATGCTGTAAAATTTATAATTTGAATTTTCAATCTCGCTTGCTCTATATGCCTGCTTTTTGAATTCCTCCACTAACTCATTGTCTAATTCACTTAAATTTCCTGTCGATCTGGTTGCTATATCAATATTTATAGCTGGTGTGCGACCTGGCGCATACAAAGGATTATGAAAAATAATCCTATTTACTACAGAGCTCGCCATATGAAAATATCTGTTAGCAGCCCAATCGTCCTTAGCTAACATATTTGCATTCTGTGCTAACAAGCGTTTCTTTCCATCATCACTTTTTAGCATTACAAATAAGTGATATTTTCCTTTTCTATCTCTTATTCGATTTCCATTCTCATTTGTTAATGGTTTCCCATTATATGTTCCTTTAGCAATAAATTCAGGTAATGTCTCCGCCACCTTGGTTTTTACTGGTCCTATTACATTATGATCTCTTTCTGTATCACCATTTGAATGTAAATCTTGTGGATATGAAAAGCCATCTCCTGCATCTTCAATTACTTTTCTATAATACGCTCTTACACGTTCTCTCTCTGTCCACTCTTCAACCTGTACTGCACCAGATTGTTCTTGATCATCAAAAATTAAACCTGCAACAAACAACGGCTTGTTATCTTCTTTTTCAAACTCTCCAAATTCATCCAACGAAATTGTTATCATTAAACTCGCCCCCTAGCATCTATAATCCAATCGAATGAAGCGCCTCCAGCATAACTTCTTTATCAGATTTAGTATAAAACTCATTCGTTTCAATACAACCGATATGCATTTCTTTCATTCGATAATGAATTCCTTTTGTTTTTTCATTTCCAGTTTCTTTAATTTTTTCTGTTGTTGCAAGAATTGCCTGTCCTCGTTGTCCGGCCAAACGCTTTGATAAAAAGCCAACCTCACTTACATCTAATGCACTTGGTTTTGTCATTTTACAAGATATAAATACTGGTATAGATTTATACATAAGGACAACATCTATCTCGTTATCCTTACCCTCTCGACCATCTCTATTATTCCAGTCAATAACAACTCCCAATTCTGCATCCCCAAAATTTTCTTTGGCAATGATATAGATATATAGCTCAAGCCAAATACCCAATGTAATTATAAATTCCTTAGCCTTTTCATCTCGAAACTTATATCTCTTCTTTTCATCAACAAGATAACCTTTTTCTAATAGTTTCTGAACAATAATCTCCTCATTTTTCTTATAAGGAATCTTCTGTATACCATCAGCATAATTTTGGGGTCTAGCTTTTATTTTTTTGTTCAAAGACTTCCATGCAGAAATATTCTCAAAAATGACCTCTGCAAGTTCTTTTAACTCAGAATACTCTTCTTCAGAAGGTATATGATGAGAGTCAATCAATCTTTTTGCTCCGATTCCCTCTAAATAATCTGATAGTGTAACATCCGCTACATCACCAATTATCTCGCCCTTTTTATGTCGAGAATCTTCATATTCTTGAAGTTAACATGAAGCAATTGAACATCATATTGAATCCCCAATTTATACCCACAAGCGTTCATTAATTCGGAACCACCCGTCAAGTCAATGTATACGGCTTGATTTTGTTCAGCTTGTAATATTTCATCTAAAGCACGCTCAATATCCAAAAAATTATCCGAATCTACCGGAACTGCTACAACCTCAATTTGTTGATTCTCACGCTTCTTGATAGCCTTAGTAATTGGTTCAATACTATTCGCATCTTTTACATCATATACCAGATATTCTTTATCTGGATGCATTGAAAAGATTGGTATCAAGGTATTAATCACATCAATGTCAAAAAAATCAATTCCTACCACACTTAACCTCACTAGTCCCTACGATACTCATCACGTTGAACTTTCATTTCATACATTTTTGAATCTGCCATCTCTATGTATTCATCTAAATCAACCATATCGTCTTTTAATGGTAACAGTACCCATCCATAGCTAGCACCTATGCGGCACTCATATGAAGTAAAAACTTTATCTGCAAGTTCCTTAGGGAAATAATTCGGATCTGTAAACTGGTCAAATCCCTCTCTATCTTCTGGATGAATATTTACGTATAAGTCATCACAAAATGCGTCAAATGAAGCTATAGCCTCAGATATATTACGAAGTTCTTTGTTATAATCAATAACATGACACTCATATGTCTCTTCATCTACAGTCATAATCATTTAATATAAACATCTTACTGCATTTCCCACAGTTTGTCTTATCATATCAATCTTCTCCATACTTGACCCCCTTATCCTTTACATACCTACCAGACTTGATTCTTTCATCTTTAGGTTTTTCTGCATCTATAGGTATAGCCCAAGTATTTCCAAATTTCATAGCTCCTTCTATTCGTCCTCCATTACATAAAGTGTTAATTCTCCTTATCCCAATTTCCCACTTCTCGGAAGCTTGTTGAATTGTAATATACTCCATCTCGCTATCCTTTCTCTAATAACACAAAAAGGTGCCTCACGTTACCGCAAAGCACCTTCCACGAAACAGGCTGGTATTTCACAGTCGTTTATTTCGTATTGAAATAATTCTATTATATTTTACTCCATTATTGGAATAAAATCAATTTGAATTATCAGACAATTATAAAATTGTTGTTACACCGTTTTATCTACTTCATTCTGCATTTTTTCAACATCTATATAACCCTTTTCCATTTCTTTTATTGAGTGAGCATCAAGTCCATATAAAACCATAGCCTTTGCCGGAAGCAATGTCCAAAAGCCCTCTTTATACTGATTCTTTCTGTGCATAGAAGAATAATTTTTCTCTAAATAAACACCATTCCAAGCTGCCGCCCAAATCACTGATTTTGCAGCGTCTATTTCTGCCCGTTCAAATTGCTTACATCTTCTAAAAGCTCTGTCTGGATGAGCAACAACATCAAATAATTCTGTATTAATCCCTTGCACCATCGCCTCACATAATCCTCTAAATTCGTGTGTTTTATCCTCATCGTCAAAACTATATTTTCCTTCAGATTGTTCAAAGAAATGCTGGCCAATAATGAGCAAATCTACTCCATCCATTTTCTTTAGTTCAAAATAATAATCCTGAAACGAAGGCAAATATTCAATTTCTAAACCACAACAAACTTCTATCTTCTTTTTATATGCTTTCTTCAGTTCCGTAAGCGATTCTATGTATTCAGGAAGCTCCTCAATATCCATCCTATTGCCAAACGGATTATCTGGAAAAGGAGCATGATCTGTGAACACTATTCTACTTGCACCTAATTCAATTGCCTTTTCTACATATTCAACGTCTGCCGCAGAACTTGCATGTTTGCATCTATGCGTATGTACATGAAACAGTTCCTTTTCCATAGAATGATAAACTTGCATCTTCTTCATAAACACCTCCAACTATGAATTTTTCCATGGAGCATTTATTATTTTATGAGATGACGAATTGTACTCTTTCATCAACTTATATATATCACTTTCCGCTTCTTCGATTTTTTGATTCATAGCATCATCTTCAGCTGCATCAAATATTTTAGCAAATAAGCACAGTGCTTCTCCGTCTGCACTAGTCACCTCGCCATATCTAATCAGTTTAATAATAATGTTAAAGATTTTAGCAACTGCCTTTGCAACATCTTTCATCCTAACAGGTCCCATAAATTCCATGTCTTCTGCAATCATAATTGCTAGTCTTCTTGATAAATTATCGAACAAACGGTGTCTCACTTCACCGCTTAACCCTTTCATAGCGAGGGCCAAATCACAATTATCAACATCTCTTAAAACCCTTTGAATACTTCTGTCATCTAATGATTTGATAGCATAATCTGTCACTTTAATCTGGAAATAGCTTTCGTCCCCAGGCGTTGCTGCAATGCCTCCCTTATAATACTCTTCTAATATATCTAAATTAAGTTCTCCCTCTTGTATTTGAGGATCATTTTTGGGTTCATCCTGCTTTTTACGATACAAATCAGCCACTTCATCTGGAATTAGTGCAAGTAGCTTTTCCTCGATGACCCTTGGATTCTCTCCTGCCTGAATAGCTAAACTTCCAAACATCATTACAAGATAATGTAATGCCGCATACCCTGAAAGATTAGCGGAAAAATATCTGGCGGAGCTCAGCTCTTCTACCAATTCTGGATCTGTTCCATCTACTATTAACATAATCATTGACTTCAAGTATTTCCCATTGTAAAAATCCTCTAGATCACACGCAGCCTCTTCTAACGCTAGAATACCTTCTTTTCTTCCAATATTCGTCAGTTCGCACATTTTCTCAACAACATCTGTTAGTATTTTGTTTCCGTTTTCTCGCTCATCAGCTGCATTAATCTGACTAATTACTCGATTGCATTCACGTAATTCTTGAAAAATAATATCTCTCATCACTCTACCTCCACTAATAAATTCGTTATCATTGTTATTTCAATCATGTGGCATGTATACACCTATATGATTCCAATAGGAAATGATGTCTTTAAACCCATTTTTTTTCGCATCGTAATCGTTATAAACCACACCGCACTTGGAACAGTATATTCTTACAATTGGTCCAGAGTTTTGATATACAATATCTTCACAGCTAGCCAAACATACTGGACAGTTCGCTTTAATAATGCATTCCTTCATTCTGCGCCACCTCTTTTTACTCAAATCCCATATTCTCTAACAAAGTGCATATCTGGATACTCATCTGGAAGATGGCCCTCAAGTTCTCCATCAAACACTATCAAAGCACTTTCACAACCACTGCAAAGGGCCTTACCAGCCTTTTTATTTGTCTCAAAATCTATGTAATAGCCCAAATTATAAACATCATTATTGGTTTGCAACCACATAAATTTCTTTTCGCAGAGTGGACAGAATACTTCTCGATATCTATAAGGCACTTTATTGCCACCTCCTTATTTGTTATTCTGAGTAACCAATCACATCTGTCTCTGGCACATGCTTGAACAACACCTCTTCGCCTTCATAATAGGCGCATATATCATAAGATGGTTCATCTGGTCTCTCGAATGAACCATATCTATCTACAATTTCAATGTTCCCACATAATCTTATATTGTTTTTTCCATTGTTCAACCAGAAATCAACGTCATCTCCCCTATTGTATCTAGGGCGTCCCGGAATATATTTTTTGTTCTCCACCGTTTCACCAAGCGGAAGAATCAAATCATAAAGCAAGGTTTCGTTCTCTGACACAGTCAAATCCATATGATAATGTCCAAAATACCATTTTTTATACTTGCATTTTGCTCTGACGAGGTTAAAGAAATCTGTTAATGCATCTGGGACATAAGCCCCATTTGGAGAAATTAAATTCTGACACTCTGTCGAACAACAATGCGAAATAATATAATCAATCTCAAAATTTGATTTTTCGAGATTCTTTGATGCTTCATCATATTCTGCATCAGATGGTAACTCTATTTCCCACCATGACAAATGCTTAATTCTATATGGTTCCCATCCTTTATCCGCCTCTTTCTTTTTCTTAGCAAAATCTGGATCTTCTGTATCAAGGATTCCACCTGACACATCGTGGCTACTTGCTCCTCCAAACGTAAATATTTTCTTACCAGCAAGCTCATAAATTTGACCTCTCATCAAATGCAGTACAGATGGTCTTATCTCATGTACCAAGCCACCTTTCCATTCTTTTACAGGATAACCATTAAGTCTATCGAAATTCTCATGATTTCCATCAACAAAGAGTGTTGTGTAGCGCTTATTATCAAGCCACTTCAACCAATATTTTTCATTTTTACTTTCCCATCCTACTTCCCATATTCCACCAAAGTCTCCACAGATAATAACATAATCATTTTTATCTAATTCCGACTGTTCAGGAAAGTTTTCCATATTAAATTTTCTAAAGTCACTATGACAATCCCCTGTGACAAATATCTTTCCTGCCATATACATCCTCCAAAGGCTGCCTTAAGCAGCCCTTCTTCTTTTCTTTTGTGGTTTCTTTCTCCAAATCTGATACTGAATTTCGGATTTCTTTCCTGCATATATTGCACGAAATACTATAAAGCTTTGATTATCTCCAATGATAATCTCTATTATTCTTGATGTCATTCTATTTAGCTTAACCTCTACTGTACGATTGAAAAAATCAGCCGGAAGCTTCTTTGCCAAGTCATCCATAAATTCAATACAAATATCTTCCATCTGGTACTGCTTATTAAGCTTTTGTTCTTTATACTGCAGTAGCATCTTCCGCTCTGTTACTCTTGATATACAGATCGTCCTGTCAAAATAGCTCGCGGCTATCATATAAAGTGCATATTCAAATGCTGTTTGATTGTTAGTGAAATTCATTTTTACCATATCGTGTTCTCCTTTTCTTTAAGGGAATGTGCATTACATTAAAGCACAAAACCGGGTTACTTAGACCATAAGAACCAGACTCCGCAAATGAGCAGAATTATGCCGTGGTTCTTAATGTCATCATTCGTTCTCCCGGTTTTTAAACTCGATATTTTTGTTGTAAAATTACTATATCAGCTTTTTTCAGACTAATATATGAACCAATAGTTTAGTTCTTAAAGTCCCATGATTCTTGAAATCCAGATTGAATATCTCCTCCAGCTCCTTTAGGTGTATTAAGTCTTAAAAGCTTTTTTTCACCGTTTTCTAACAATGAATAATACACTCCATATCCATCATATTCTTCGTATACAAGTAATGGAATAACCCTATCATCATCTTTCGTAGAGTAAGGATAAGAATCGATACCATCAACAAAAAAAATGATTCTCACCATCAAAAAAGATGTCATGCATATCCTTATTCCCAGAGGCCGTCGAAGTAGATACATGACCTGCAATAATGTCCATATAAAACTTACCTTTGGTTGGTGGATATTTCTCAATAAACATCTCATCAGTGGTGCCTGTTTCCCACCACTCTTCCGCATCTTCATCTATTCCAGCATGAACAAATATCTGATTATCAGTTTTATAATAAAGCGGTAGATTTTTAAGCCATTTCAGAATGTCTCCATGACTACTCATCAAACATTGACGAACAAATTTTACAATTTGATTTGTCTTCTCACATCCTGGCTCCATATGGTTAATCATTTTGTTAAGCTTTGTATTTTCCTCTTCTGTAAGAAAAGCTTCTAGAACTGCAAAACTTCTAAAATCAGACAACCACCCATTATTATGTCCTTCTAAAAATTCGATAAACCATTTATCATGGTTACCTAAAAGGACAATCATATTCTTATCACCGATTTCTTTCTGCAAATCAAACAGAGTCTTAAGAACCTTGAAACTATTTTTCCCAACATCAATATAATCCCCGAGCATAATAAGCGTGTTTTTCCCAGATTTAAAAGTATTAAGATCCAGTTGCTTAATCCTTCTCATTAAAGGACCATACATACCATGAATATCACTCATCGCGTAAATAGCCATTAGCTTCACCTCACACTTTTCAGTATTCTATTAACATCATTCTTTGTTATTCCTACGGAAGCATCTATCAGAAACAAATTTGGTGTTCTTTCCTTATCATCAAATAATTCTAGGTCATCATCCAAAATAATATACTCGTCCTTAGTATGTCTCCGTAGGAAATAATCTATCTCCTTTGACCGACTACCGTCCAGTGCTACAGCTGTTCGATCAAGCTCTGTTATTCCTGTTTTTGAGATAGCTTTGATTAAATCATTAATATGAACAGCTGTTGTTCCGTCTCTAGCAATTCCATTTCTCCAAGTTGAAGACAGCACTATCTTAGGGTTATCAAGATTCTCTACCAAATCACAAAATATACGAATGCAATTTTCATTAAGAGAATACATCTTTCTATTCCAGTCATCTTTAGTATTAAGAACTCCGTCAACATCAAGAAAAATATACATAAAATCTCCTCATGAAATCCAACAATCAATTTCAAATGGTTGCCCACAATATGGACATTTTGGCTCTTTTGTATATGCCCTTCCTATATCAAATTCCTTGCCACATGCTGTACAAGTATCCTTATCTGAGTACTCTGGCATATACGTCTTCTTGATTGGTGTTTTATCTGCATTCTCTGTAGTGCCATACCACCCCCACAAATCAGTATGTGGTTCAGTGATTTTTTTAACAGACTCCACCGGGGTTTCCATTTTTATGTCTGAAAGATAGTCAGATAATTTAACCGGGCGGCTTCTCATATGTCTTTTCACACGGTCTCGCTTAGCATTATTTATTGCCTCATCCAGCGTTCTTTCTTTAACTACTACCTCTTCGTCATTAATGCACATGCCGGATAGTAGTCTATTTACTTCTTCTTGTGTTAACATCCCCTCCATGGCAAATTCCTTTCCACATTTAGACTAATAAAAAAACATTTCTATCTCTGTATCCACTTTCTGTTTACTATGATTTCAGAAACATAAAATCCCTGTTCTAGAAGGATGCTTCCTTCTAGCTCTTCCGACGAATTTACACAAATAGCGTCAAATCCGTATATAATGCGATTAATCCCTTCTAAATTTTTTGCTATTTCTTTCTGTCTTCTCAACAATGTTACTAATTCGTCTATTTCTTTAATTTTAGATTCAGCTAAATACAACTGATTGAGATTTGTTAATTCACTAATAAATTTCAAATCTACAATATTCTCTCCTGCATAAAGATATAACTGTCTTAAGTTCGTCATTTTGGAAATAAAGCTATAATCTTTAAGATTACAGCCAATAATTAGTGCTGTTACTTTTTCCGGATTAGCAATTTCCCATATATCCGTATCCATCACAAATTCATTTGGAGCCTTAAAGTTAAAGCAATGTGCCTCGTGATCCCACGGAAATCCATATGAACATGATTTCAAATCTACCGAATTATTATCTACTAATAAGCTACGCATTTATCTGGCCTCACTTCCTCTTTGAATAATCCCTTTTTGAATTAATAAAACATCCAAATCAAAATTATGAGCATTTACTGGATCTTGACCTCTTCGGAAAATCCAATTAGTTTCAACTGGCATATTAAGCACCTTTTTAACAGGCACATCGCATCGTTCTGCAACTGCCTTCGCTGTCTCAACATCATTACCGCCAAGGTATACATATGTATCACAATTTCCAATAATTGTTTTACCATCATGCCCATAGCTTTCTGTCAGCTGAGATTCTGCTTGAATCATTAGCATGGTAGAGATTCCTCTAGAACGAATAGATGCTATCATCCTTGGAAATTCATCAATTTTGCAATTTGTAGCAAAATCATCCAATATGAATCTGACAGGTACTGGCAAGCAACTATCTTCACATTCTTTATCCGCTACTCTGCAAAGTTCATTCATAGCCTGTGTGAAAAATATATTTACTAATCCATCCAACGAACGGTCCGTATCACTTACAACAACAAACAAAGCTGTTTTCTTCTTCCCTATAGATGCTATATCGATATCGTCACATGCCGTCATTTCATTCAATTCTGGTGTGTCAAAAAGACCCAATCTAGAATTAACTGAAATCAAAATTGATTTTAGAGTCTTACTCGCAGCTACCCTAAATTTGTTATATGAATTGAATGCATAACTATCCTCATTCTTTTCACCCAGCTCATCCATTAGTCGGTCTAGCGGAGTCTTTGTTTCTGATGAGTTCTCCTCTATTTGACAAAGACTAATCAGCTGAAGTAATCTATGTAGATTTTGTTCCTTAGTTCCCCACTCTTCGCGGAGATATGCAATAACCGCTTGGACAAGAAGCTGGCTTGCTTCATCCCAAAATGGATCTGAATGACCACCCTCTTTTCTTTGATAAATAAGCATATGCGCAATTTTAACAATATCCTGTGTGTTTCTTATATACCTAAAAAAGTTATAATGTGCCGAATCTTCTGGATCTGTAAAATCTAATTTCTTAACAACATATCCTTTCTTTTCTAGATATGGTTTGTATTTCTTATATAAGTTTCCTTTCGGATCTGACAGCACATAGCTTCCTGATGCTTGCAATAAATTAGGCGTAACTATACTTCTTGTTTTTCCTGCTCCAGAGGTGCCAACAACAAGCACATTATTATTCAATTTAGTCTTATAGCAATCCAGGCTATAATACTGATTTTGTCCTAAAATCAAGGTGTTTGCTTCCATAATAGCCTCTCCTCCCTATCTTAACTATGCAACATTAATTTTTTCTGTAATAGAATCACACAAACCAAATTTAATTGCTTCTGCTGCATTCATAAAGTTATCAAAACTCGTCGCATCGTTTATTTCTTCAATACTTTTTCCAGTATGTTCTGCCAAGATACCATTTACAATTTCACGGGTCTCCAAAATAGACTCTGATATATTTTTAATTGATGTCGCAGATCCCCCAACACCATTTGCTATAAGAGGTTCATGAATCATCACCTTACTATGTTTTAATATATAGCGTCTTCCCTTCTGTCCACCTGCAAAAATAATAGCTGCCATACTTGCTGCAATTCCAGTACATACCATATTTATCTGCAGATCACTTCCTTGTATTGCGTCATATATCATTAACCCCGCATTAACCTCACCACCGGGACTGTTCACATATATCGTAATTGAATCTTTAGATTCCTGCTCCAAGAACAGCAGCTGAGACAAAAAGGCATTTGCCATCTCAGCATCAATCGGTCCCGTAAGAAATATGCACCTTTTCATTAGGTGTCTTGTGTTTAAAGATACTTCTCTCGTGCCATGTGCACTCTCAACTTCAATCGTTGGATTCCATACATTACTCATTGATTTTCCCTCCCTATCTACATCCATGTTCCGAACAGTATTGACTATAGGCAATAATCACAGCCTGAGTCTTCTCCAAATCTCCCGATTCGTTATCAGGATGATATATTTTCAATAATTTTTTGTATTCTTTTTTTGCTTCTTCAATACTCATTCCTTCAAAGAAAGGATTTCGTACCTTTTTAGCAACAGATTTCTTTGCTGATCCCTTCTCATAGGCTCGACCGTCATCATTATCTTTTGTCATCCAAAGAGCCAATGCTGTAGCTACAATTAGCACTAATCCAAGTACACACCAGAAAAATACTCTCTTAAATATCGCTAGCAAGACAATTCCAGCATAGATTAAAACAATACCTATTTTCCCCATTATTGGTGCAGAAACAATACCACTAACTGAACAATAACCTATCATCACTAATTCAATTAAAAAACATTGAATAAATGTTCCTGTAAGCTTAATTCCTCGTCGAATTCTTTTTCCCATAGCAATCCTCCTGTAAAGAATTTCTTCTTTATGAGGATAATTATAGGCGCTTGTGGAACACAAAAACATTTACTAGAAGTTCAAAAAAACACCCACAGTAATTTGCTGCGAGTGCTCTCAGTTCTAAAGCTTCTTTATTAATTTTACAATTTCTGATTCCCAGTCCCCATTTTCAGAATAGTGAACTGAACCAAGAATACCAGGAAAACGATAATTTACAGATGAGCATAAGATAATTGGAATATCCCAGCCTCTTTCTTTAACTTCTTTTATCAAAGCCTCACCGGAATCATTATCGCTTCCACCAGGCTTCGCTGGATACCACATATCAGTAATTATCAGATCGTAAGGTTTCTCTTGATTAATGGCTTCTTCTATTTTACTTATCCCATCCGCAAGATTTCCCACGCAATCTATCTTTAGATTTGCAAAGGAGCCCCTTTCAACTGCTTTACATATATCATGATGTTTAAATACATTATCTTCAAGATTTAGAATATACATAACTTAACACCTCCTACCATAATCTTATCAAATTACGCATAATCTATAACTAACTTGCTAGTTTAGTTTTCATTAAATCTCTATAAACAGGAAGAGAAGGACTCTCGTCCTCCTCTCTGCTGCCCCTCAGTATGTCGTCCACCGACGTACCGAACAACCTGCTCAGGGCATACAGATTGTCGACGGTCGGAAGGCTGTCGCCTCGCTGCCACTTGTAGACAGCTTGCTCGGACTCAAAGCCCATGAAGCGAGCAACCTCCTCCACCTTTAGGTGGTGCGCCTTACGGAGCTCCTTTATTCTAGCTCCGGTTGCCTTTGCGTCTAATACTGGATATTCCATATGAATGCCTCCTTCGTGTAATGCGGGTTAATAAGCTACTCACTAATTACAACATCCTCTTGCTTACAGCAATTAGGCACCTCTGCCTTCTAGGGGATGCAAGGCTATATGTTTGCAATGTTATATCGACACCCAAACAGGAATCCTTAACACCTTTTGGGTAGGAGAATTATAATACTGCTAAATCCAGGTTTTGTAAAGTACTTTTTTAATTATTTTTCAAAAGAATCTAACATTGTCTTCAAAAGCTTTTCTATATCTAATACAAGATTGAAGCAATCTTCAGCATTAAATATCTTCCTCGCTTTCTTTAAGCATATCTTCAACCGCTTCTATTTCAGAAAAAATCAACTGAACTTCATCTGCCAAATAAATATCCGTCGAGTACCTGTTTAACATAAGTCTTGCATTATAGCAGCGATCCTGAACTTGGCTTTTTACATCATCATAAGACACCCTGCCTTTATGCTTCTTTATCAATATCTGAAGGCACTGAAAATAATAGACATAGTAATATACCCCTTCATCTGCGAATATCGACGCCTTCTCCAATGGATATGCTTTATAAACACCATCATATGATTTCTTTATAAAGTCAATTTCCTTCTTAGCCTTTGATACTCCAATATAGAACATTATTTTTCTTATCAGCTGTGCATAGAGCTCATCATCTTTATACCCATTCAAGGCTCTAATGCTTTCGTCATCTTGCTTTTGAACTGCATTTTCTAAAATATTACCAACCTTAACTTCTCTTTTTAGCTGATTTAATCTACTATCTTCACCCTTGTTGGTCATAGAAATATCTTCTTCAACTTGAGCAACCCAGTTATTCTTCGAATAATCAGCTCCTAGGTTCTTGTAGAATTTTTTCACCCTCTGCAACTGCTTTTCTGGGTTTTCCAAATCCTCTATACCTTTTTCTGCAATTCTCCTACCCTCAAGAATGAGATTATAATCATCGTACCATGGTAATTTTTCAATTATAGCCATTACTTACACCTCACTCTCTTTCTTCTTTGCATTCTTCTTAAGTTGGGTTCTCCAAATCTTGAAATAATCAGACTTATACATCTCGTCGACAAAACCACTTAATTCAGCATATGACTTAAATCGCTTCGTATTCTCTATATACTTACATGCGTCTTCCAAAGAGCGCCAATGGAATGTCTGTCCATTACTTCTTGTATAAGAAAATACATAATCTTCTCCCATATAGAAATAAAGCTGTACTGAGGCTTTAATTGCTCTTCTATATAATGGCATTCGACCTTTGTTTTCATTGTGGCGACAGAAATCAATGATTGCATTTTCCATCTCAAGTGCAAGAGATTGCCCTATAGGATCATCTATACCCACAAAATATATTTCAGATAAAAGATGTTGTTCACACCATCTTCTAACATCAATACCATCAATGTACTTCTCAAACTCCTTTAGTCTAGCATCAAACTGGAACATATTTTTAACCTTGATAAATTTATATAGAACTTGACGAGCAAATTCTTTTTTAGTGTAAGCTCTATCTCTCCAGTATATTTTTTCCATTGAAGGATTCAGATGATACAAAAGCTTGAAATATAAATAATCTACATCCCTTGACTCTTTTTTCTTGCAAGAATCTCTAAGCGCATTTCTATCAATAAGATAATAATCTACATACTTATTTGTTCCTGAAAGGCATTCTTTGAAAAATACATTCATCTCAGGTAAATCTTCATTAGTAACAACTGTAAGATATCGGATTCCTGTATCCCAGCTAATTGCCATATTCTCTATGAGCTTTTTGAAATTGAACTCTTCATCTTCTTTATCATAAAGTTCACCAGCAAATTCAAATACTATACTTGAACGATTTACATATAATTCCTTGATCTGCTTTTGAACATATACCTTACAACCATCAAACTTATCTTTTCCTTCACGAGATGCATAGAAATCATCAAACCATGCATAGGCTTTATATCTAGATTCGATAATCTTAATATACTTTAGGATTTCTGATGCCCACTGATATAATGGTCCGGCTTCTGGCTCCCAACTTCCAATCAAAGAAATTTCCTGCTGGTCTTCACTTTTATGTGCAAATACAGTATTTCTTAATGTTCTTAAGTTCTCTAATGACTCTCTCTCTGAATCATGTTGTTTAGTCAGTATATCCTTGCCGTTCTTAGTTAATGAGTTCAATTCTTTAATTAGAACTTCAATCGCAGCTTTTTCTTCTTTTAACTCTTCAGAAATATTTTCAATTTCCTCCGGATCTTTAATCGAGGCAATTCTTATTGTAAACAGTTCTACTTCAGACGGAGGAACTGGTTCTGACTCTTCATCATCTTCATCATCTTCGTCATCCTCGAAGTCTTCATCTTCCTCATCCTCTTCAAAGTCATCGTCGTAGAAATCTTCAGCGTCTTCATTTTCTAAATCATCTGTCGTATTGTAATCGCCGTCATTATCTTCATCAAAAAAGTCATTTACTTCTTCGTTATCATCAGCTTTAGGTTCTTCATCGTCAGCTTCGCCAGCCTCTAACTCTGATTTTCTTTTTTCGATAATGGCTTCTTTTTCATCTAATTCTGCAATCTTTTTCTTTTGAAGTTCAATCTTGCCTTGTAGCTCATTTCTTGATAAAGCTAAAGCATCTTTTCTAACAAAATCATTAATTACAGAGCAACCATTTGTTATATCAAACATGCCAATATGGCCCTGTTCCAACTCCTCTTTTTCTCTTTTAAGATCATTATTAGCTTTATCCAATTTTTGAAGTAATCCAGTCTGAACCCACTCTTGAAGGCTCACCTTTGTATACATTTCAATTGAATAAAGCACAGCCTTAGTCGTTGCCTCATAAAGATTTTCTTTTACTGATTGAAGCTTCATTTTTCCGACTTCAGAGTCGGCTGTATACATTTGTCTGGTAAAAGACTTTTTCTCCGTTGTTTCCATATCTCACTGTCTCCTTTAGAAACTATTTATAGTCCAAACAACCTTGCAAACAATCCCTTCTTCTGAGGAGGCTGAGGTCTTGGTGTTGGATTAGGAGTAGGGGTAGGTCTTGGTGTCGGACTAGGTACTGGCTGAGGTCTCGGTGTTGGATTAGGTATTGGCTGAGGTCTCGGTGTTGGGCTAGGTGTTGGAGTTGGTCTAACTGGAGACACACTTGACCGAGGAATACTAATCATATTTGGCCATCTAAGAGGCGGCTTAGGTTTTACAAATTCTTGAACAAAATACTTTCCATCCGGTGTTACTCTTGGGATAAATAAGACTTCTTGCCCTGGGTAATTATACCTTGGAGGTATGTATTTTCCCTCTTTGATGTTTGCTGGCTTAAAGTAAAAATCATTTCCATCACATTCAACAAATCCGAACCCTCTATCAGCGAGATAATTTTTTATGTAACCTCTACAGATATTATTATTTGCAGTAGTCTTTTTTTCTCTCGTAGCATCACCTGTTATAATAGATAATTCTTGCAATACTTCAGAAAAATTCGTTAATCGATTTGAAGGTAACGGATCTGTTAATTTACAAATAAGCGCATCAATTTTTCGCCCATTTTGACGAACCGCACATATTTTCTGTCTATCCCCTTCAGCATTGATATAATCATATGCACCTGCAGCCAATTCCTTTTCGGAAAAGTCCGTTTTTCCAAGCATAATGCATGCGATTAATACCCCTAAATTGTATGCTATTGCAGCTTTTGCACTTTCATTCATTCCAAAATTGGTTTCACGTTTATTGAATTCTGGTGCGCTATAACCCTTTAGCTGTCTTCCATAATTAATATGATTAACATCATACCTATCACCAGATACAGGACATATTCTTCCAAGTCCAGTAAATCTAGGCTTGTTATCTCCCAATAAAACAATATGATCAGGACTTAGCGCTGTATATGCGTAGCCCTTATCTAGCAATTCCATCTCAAAAGCTAAAATGTCACCTACGAGTCTCATTACAATACCAACATTAATGTTCTCAGGCGATTTTGCAAAAGCTTTCCCATCTTCTGAACGGTAAAAAGATTTATCTCTTGTATTTGCAATTTTGTCAGCTAATACTTCTCCAGGTATATAATCTAAAATTAGGACTGGTTCATTATCTTTAAGCTGTACAGCTTCGCCATCAAAATTGTCAAATGTATTTTTTACAAAGAAAAAATCTAATGGTTCTGGCAACATATTTGATTCAACATTATTAAGAATATCCACTTGAGCTGCCAATGCACGTCTTCTTATCTTAATGGCCTCAACATTATCCAGTTCATTATCTTCATAAACTACTGTTTTAGCTAAAACAGCACGCTCTAGAAAATCATCTTCACATAGTGCCAAGCTTGTTTTTCTAAGTTTTTCATCAGCAGATTTTGTTTTAACAAACGCTGTTGTGCTATTACCTACTTCATTTTTCATAAAATAGCCTGCATTATGAAGAATCCAACGATCCATTAAATCGGTATTAGTTGCCTTCAATACGAGTTCCGGCTTTTTGTCTTTACTAAGAAAATATCTCATCTCCGTCCCCCCTATTCATACTCTCTGATCCTATCTTTAACATCTTTAAAACATTTGTTAACTATATCCGTTCTAACTTCCGCCATTGTGTTATATCTTTTTTCGCGGTCTCTTTGTAAGCATTTCTTTAATACGGCATAGGTTTCCTCCGAGCACACGCCTCTTAACGCCTTCTCAAGCGGAATCTCCGAATCTTCTGTTTCCAAAATATCCGCCATGTCAAAACCTGTTAACAACTGAAACATTGTTGCACCAAGTGTATAAATATCACATCGTTGATCCAAGTTTTTTAGCATAGCTGGATTATGAGCCTCTGGTGCCTGAAACCCAAATGTTCCCAATCCTGGACTTCCACTTCCAGTTTCATTATATCTTTCAGTCTGACCATTTAGATTTTTTCGTGTTTTTAATTTAATCTTTGTAATACCACCAAAATCTAACAATGTCAGAAATCGATTATGTGAAAGAATAATATTCTCCGGCTTAAGATCTTGATAAATATAGTAATAATCTCCGTTCTCATCATTTCTAGGCCTATGAAACTCTGAAAAAATAGTAGTTAATTCCTTTGCGTATTCAAGGACAGCCCTTTCCCACTCAAAATAGCATTTGTATCCTCGCTCTTGACATAATGCCTGTGTTCCACCTTTAACCATATCCCACAAATTAGTTCCATTAATTACCTGCATTACAATATATGGCTCATCGTATACATAATCTTCATCAATTGTATATTCCTCGCCTGCACTATCTGTATGTGGTCCATAAATTGATGGAGAGAAACCAAACACTATGTCATTTAGAATAGGCATTCTCGACTCTCGATTTTGCTTAAACATTTTTAAGCATTCTGCCTCGAATAACGTTTTTTCTCGAATTTTTTCTATTTTTTCTTCTCTGGATTTATCTCCCTTAAAAGTAAATAAGCCAGGTTCCCCATCATATCGTCTACTTTTAATAAGTACTTCATGACCGCCCAAACGAGTATCTCTCGCACGATAAATAATTCCAAATCCTCCTGCTACAGAAAGAATATCGTATAATTCATATCTATCGTCATCACCAACATATACAGGTGCAAGAAATTCCTGATATCTTCCAGTATTGCGAGAGAACAATTGCTTATTATCTTCTTTTATTTGTCTTTCCCAAGCCATTTATTCTTCCTCCTCAAACTGTAATAATATCTTCTTGCTAAGAATGATTCCGTCACCCGTTCTCAAAAGAGCTCTTTTACCATATTCCAAAGGCACTTCGTTATCATCCTGATCCATTAATCGAACCGAATGATTTCTAGACACATTAGTAATATAATAACCATCCTTTTCCTTTCGGATAACAGCATGTTCTCTACTAACATCCTTTCCTGCATACTCAGAAAGATCAATATCAACTTGCACGCCATCTGCAGCTCTACCAATTCTTGTTATGTTAGAAAGTTCAAATTCCACATCGTCATCATCTAAAAGAAGGTACAGAAACGCTTTAGTGTCACCAACTGGCTCGTCTTCCTCAACTGAATCCTCGTTTAATTCTCCGTCCTCATTAGTTCCAAAAAAGTCGAATGTTTCATCGTCATCTGATTCCTCAGTCACATTCTCATTTGCTGAATTTTGTCCTAATGAATTGGTTAAAACATAGATTTCATCATTTGATTCGTCTTCATTAACAACCTTAACATCCTCATCATTGCTAGTTTGAGTAGCCTCTTCTTCCTTTATAGGCATAGGAGTAGTTTTGGGCTTTGTCACGTTAACCGGTTTCTTGTATGTATTCTTTTTAGGCTTTATATCTATTTCTGTAATTTGAAGTAAAGCTCCACATGCGCAAAATCTATTCTTTTCTGTTTCGTCATAGATTTCCATGCACTGTGGCCTAACACATCTTTTGACTGTTTTCTTTGGCATAATCAAAATCCTTTCAAACTAACGACGTCTTCTATTCTTTAATCGATCGGCAAACTTTGATTTTTCTTCGTCCTCAAGATCATCAAGAATTCCTGTTTCTTGAGCTTGTGACGAGCTACTTGTAGCCTTATTCAGAACAGCTTTAGAGATACTATTTGTCTTCATGTACTGCTCTAACATATCTGTGTAAGCTTGAGCTTCAACTGGCTTCTGTAACTCTTTGTATACGTCAATGATCTTTTTAATCCACTTAATTGTTCCATTAGTGTCACCTGCATTGAACGCTTTTTCTCGTTCTTCATCAAATCGCTTTACTTCTGCAAGTCTAAACAGAATATTTACATCACCATTGATTTCGTCTGCTTCATCCTCATCTGAAGTGTAATTAATTGGAACATTTACTTTAACAACTTGCTCCTCATCATTGTGCTTGCCAGGTACGAAGAAATGCAATTCTGCACTCATAGTATTAATAGGGCCCTCATAATCATCCTCTACACCCGGAAGCTTTACATTAAAGTAGTATTTATACATCTGATTTTTCTCAATCTGTCCAAGATTGAGCTCCAGTATCTTCTCATCCACCCCTTCACGATTTCCAAGATAAACGTTATCTGGTGTACCACGATAATAATCCAGAATTCTCGTTCCCGATGTTAATCTAAGCACAAGCTTTACATTAGTAACGATGATTGACTGCGACTGTTCAAACATAGATGCAAATACAGAAGCAAACTCATCAGGATAACTAATAAGTGTCGTAATTCCACCGGAGAACGATGATATTTTTTGCAAATAAGGAAAATTAACATCATCCTTACCAAATCCCATACTTTCAACCGCTATATTATGATCCGCAAGTATCTGACCCGCCATAACACCTTTGCTTTCTGTGTCACTTCCTGTCGGAGTTCCGTCTGTAAAGAACATTACTCTTTTTGGCATGGCATCATCATATTTAGAAAGGACTGCATCAGCTAACAGAAGCGCCTCAGATATATTGGTATTCATCCCATAATGCCCCATAACTGAATCGAGATGTTGAATAATAGCGCCCCTATCACTAGCTTTTAAGTTATCAAAAACAACCCTCGCATTATCGTCATATGCTATACAAGATAATGTGTCTCCCTCTCGCATTAAATCAACTACCTTTTTTGCTGATTCGACTGCTATATTAAGCTTACTAATTCCGCCTTTAACAACATTGTAAGTTTTCCCATCTTCGCCTATTACTGTCTCGCCAGTTCTAACTGCATTCGTATTATCTACTACAATTGCCATAGAATCAGATGTATCAATTAACAAGCATATATGAGTACTCTGACCTCTTCCACTTTTCTCAAAACTTCTACGCAATTCGTCACTAGGCTTAACTGACGCACAAAGTTTTACATTCTTCTCAATTCCATCATTCAGTAAATTCTCATAATCAAAATCAAATGAAAGCTCAAGTTCATTAGAGCTTACCTCTTCTTCTGTCTGCTCATCAGTTCCGAAAAAATCAAAATCACTCATTGCCAGCTCCTCCTGCTTTAATTAATATCATTGAGAGATTGTCTCCCCCGCCATTTCCATTATCTCGATCAATTATGCCTTTCGCTTTTCCTTGAAGTGTTCTTAGCGTAGGCTTGTTTGAAGTCAATATTTCTACCAGTTTTGCTTCCTTGTCCCAATCTGTGTCAGATAACTTTGCCCCCATATAATCCAAAACGCCATCGGAAGCAGCAATAATTATATCATCCGCTTGTAATGTCATTACATCAACTTGCCTTTGCTTATAATAATCAGTTTCTATTCTTGAATATTCTCCACCTACGTATAATGCTATGCTATCTTTTCCTTCCATCTGACGAAATTCGTTGTACGAAATTCCATTTTTTAATGCTATATGCCCTGTGCTATCTGGACTATACAACGGAATAGCATTGCCTCTTCTTATTAAATATAATGGTGAATCTCCCAAGCTATATGAATACAATCCTCCATTGATAATGAAAATAAAGACAAATGTACTTCCCATTATGCTTCCTGATTTTAATTCGTATTCACAAGCTTTATTCCAAATGCCCTTATTGCTTCTTCTTACTATTTCATATACCAGCTCTTCAACCATATCGTATGAAACATCATCAAATCGTTCATCGACATATTCTTCAAGAACCCCCTTGAAATTCTCTCTTATTATGTTAGAAGCATAATATCCAGAACCAATATCACAATTTGAAATTCCATCTGCCAAAAGATAAGCTCTAACCTTTTCGCCGCATATTTCTTTTTCCCATTTTTCTATGGAGTCCTCATTCCATTCACTTTCTTCTCTGCCGGCATTTTCCATAAATTCTTTTTTTCCTTTACCGACATTTGTTTCAAGATAATCATCAACTTGGATGTTACTGTTTATCTTACTTACTTCAATATCACAACACTTTTCAAAAGCTAGCTTTGCATCCTTAATATTTCTTTTTCGCTTGGTAGGAAGCATATTTAGCGTATCGCCCAACCAGTTATGAAAACGCCGGATTTCTTTCCCTTCCCCACTAAAGGCTCCGTTTGTTAATGTATATCCCCAAAATAACTGGGCATCAATATTTCCTGCAGAATACTTATTTCTTATAATTAGTCTATTGAAAATAATGGCCGCCAAATACACATCGGTTCTATTATCAATTAGCTCTTCAGTTTTATTCTTTACCTCGGGAGCTGCAAATTCACCAACCGCATAGTTCTTTGTAAGCTTATTTTTAGAAAGCAATGGTCTTGCTACTCGTAATACCATCTGCTCAATCTCACCATTTATGAGATAGAAATCTTCTAAATCACAGCTTCCAACGATAAATCTTTTATTTTGTACAGATTCTAAAATATGCAGAATCTGCTTCTCGATGCTAATAAATGTTTTTACCTTTTGATGTTCTTCTACTGAAAGGAACTCACTCAAACTACATCCATCTTGCATAGAAAATGAAAGTTCCCATTTTCCTTCTTTGAGCGACTGCGTATCAGGATATGCTATACTTCCCCCGCAATCATCTTGAACGATTATCTGCGTCTCTGAAATATAAGTGTATTTTCCTGGGGAAACCATCTCATATTTTTTCTGAATCTTTTTCTTTTTCTCAGGCTTCTTTAACGGACGTCCGCATTCTTCACAGAATACTTCTCCATCTACATTTTCTGCCTCACAGTACGGGCATTTAATCATAATCAACCTTCTTTCCCAATATATTATCAGCCCATCCTCTAATACTGTATAAACCTTAAGTTTATGTTTAGCAGAGCTTAAATATTTTATTAATGATAGTTCCTATCACCCAACCTACAATCCAAACAATAACAAACAATAAAAGATATATGCCAAATCCTCTAAACATAGAATATCCATCTGCTACCTGGGCTATCAAATGCCACAATACAAAAAATACTCCTACACATTTTGAAAATTTGTAGCAAAATCTCTTGAATGTTTTACTTGGAATTCTAGTTTTCGCTTTACTTGCTTGTAAGCATATACATGAAATCATCATTATTTGAACTCCAAATTGTCCGTTTGAGTCCATATAACCATATGACATAGCCCATAGTGGTCTTATTGGTAAAATCAAAAAACTCCAAGCATCTGGTAACCATCTTAATATTACATTCTCATCCCATATGACTGGATGAATTCCTCCAAACCAATAAGCAAACCCCAATATTAATCCGCAAATACCGATTGCATCCATTATTTTGCAAGCCTTTTTTCTTGAATTTCGCTTTATTGTGGATGATAGTATTTCCTGAAGTTTATTCTTTTTATCTACATATTGCTGCTGCTCAAATTGGTCTTTGAGCAATGATGTCATCGAATCACAATAATTAATCGCTTTATTTATCACGTTAATCTCATCATATCCGCTTAATACCACATCTATATAATCTTTCAGCGCTGACCTATTATCCTGATTCGCCGCTTTCTCCAAATAATCCATTCCTTCTTTTGAGAGCGGATCCGTACCTTGTCTTGAAGAAAGCAATACCTTTGCATAAGCATACTGAGCTTCAACATTTCCGTCTTTTGCTGCTTCTCCAATCCAAAACCTAAAACGTTCATCATTTCTCTGAGTGCCTTGGCCATTCTTATACATTATTGATAAATAATACTTCGCATCTGAATCGCCTTCATTGGCTAGTTTATAAAATTTAGCAAACGCAACGCTAAAATTCCCTTGATTATAGTTTTTTATGCCTTCCTGTAAATCTTTATTAATGTTTACTATTGGCGGATGCGTTTGTTGTATTCCCGCAGTTTTTCCACTAGGTGTAGTTTTCTCATTGGGTTTATTGGGGGACCCATTAGCATCTTTGTTCGTTTTAGTAGCCGCTACCTTTTGATCGTTGTTTGAAGAATTGGAACTTTGAACATTTGCAGCTGCTTTTTTTTGCGCTTCCTCACGCTCTCTTCTGATATTCTCCCTTTTCTTTAAATCGCTTAACTTTTTTAAAAGTTCCTCTTTTTCATCGTCTTGTTTTTCTACAGTTACAGGCTGAGTCTCAGGTTCTCTTGACATAATATTTGACTTAATCAGCTGAATATGTTCATCAATATGATTCAGTTCACCCTTTAACTGTTTTTTCTGATTGTCATCTGATTCAATTTTTATCAAACCAAGCAACTCAATCTGTCTCTCCTCCAAGGAAGAACATATATCCTTTAATGAATCATTTCTATTTATTCCTAATGATTCAAAAAGCTCCCAATCCATTCACAGTCCACCTTTACTCGTTATCGTTAATTGTAACCACTGATGAATCCATCATTATCGCTCTACAGCAATTGTTATATACTTCGACGCACTTGCACGAATCACCATACTTTTTCAAAATCGCTCTTCCTTTCTGCAATTCTTCTGGCATAGGTCCATTAATCTTATAATGATCAAGAATATATCCTTCCGATGTAATAGCATGACAATCACATCCAGTTATATAACATTTTGCAATTACACCATGTAAAACCGATTTAACTTCAACCTGAAGAGACTCAAACTCCTCAACGAAAGAAAGTCGTATTTCCTCTCTTAACTCTTCTGCTGGCATATCTAAAAATTCTTCAGCAGTCTCTTCGTCAAGATTTTCTTTTATTTTCTCTATAATCTCTTCATCCGTTGCACTCAGTACATCAACCAAATCAAACAATTGCATATAAAATTCGGATCTAGGAGCTCTTAATTTTCTTTCAGTCTCTGCGTCTGCATTAATCTTGAATACAGCCTTCTCTCCTTTTCCTTTATCAGCAGGATTCTGATCAAACGCGCTTAGCTTTTTTTCCTGCTGTTGTTTCTGTTCTTGATACTTATAATTCTCCTTAGTCTGATTCATAATTACCCCCTGTTGGATTTACAACGATTTAAACAGTATCTCTAAGTCTTCTTTGCTAATTTGCTGAATCTCTTCGTCTGATATATCTTCTCCAGTTTCTAGCACATCAGCAATTCTACATTCTTGAATCTGTGATAATTTTTCAACAAGATTTCTTACACCTCGCGCATTTCCAAAGTCCTTTTTCATTGAGCACATGAGAATAAGACCCTCAACCAACTTCTGAACCTCTTCTTCCTCACTAAGAAGAAGCGATCTAGCATCCAACATATCCTCAAAAATCTCTATCAGTTCGTCTTTTGAAAAATCTTCAAATAATAGTTCTCTCGAAAACCTGCTCTTAAGACCCTGATTGCTGTCCATGAAATCATCCATCTGTTCAGTATATCCAGCAACGATAACCATAAAATTATCTCTTTGATTTTCCATTGCCGGAACTAGTTCATTAATTGCTTCCATTCCATAACTATCATATGGTCCGTTGCACAACGAATACACCTCATCGATAAAAAGAATTCCTCCCTGGGCTTCCTTTATCTTAGCTTTCATCTTCTGAGCGGTCTGTCCTTGGAATGCTCCTACAATATCACTTCTTGTACATTCTACTAATTTACCTGTTGATAAAACTCCAAGCCCTCGATATATATTTCCTATCAATCTAGCTACAGTTGTTTTTCCTGTACCTGCATTACCTTTAAATACCAAATGAAGCGAAGGTATACTCTGCGCTGGTAATCCTCTCTCTTTTCGAACCTGATTAACCTTTACCTTTGCAGCCATCTGCTTTACCTGATCCTTGACTGACTGAAGTCCAGTTAAAGAATCTAATTCGTCATACCATTCTTGAACTGTATTATGCTTTTGAGCTAGTTCTGTTGGTGTTCTTAAATCTTCACTTCTGATGATTTTAATATCATTTGCACTTATGTATTCTTCCTTAAGTGCAGATAAGCGTTTTTGATGATTTCTTACAACATCATTAAATACATTCTCAACGCCTCTTGCATTACCAAAATCAGCTCCCTTAGATTTTTCTTCCAACAGTGCTCTTGCATCATCTTCTGCATCTGGATTTAAGAACATACCGCTATCTTCTACATACTTCTGGAAGATGAGCAATAACTCATCTGTAGAATAATCTTCAAAATGTATAGTATGTGGTACTCTGCTCTTCATTCCTGGATTTTGAGACATAAAATCATCCATCTCTTTATCATATCCAGCTAAAATTACAAGCAAATCATCCTTATAGTTATATATATCAGCAGTTAAAGTATTTACTGCCTCAAGGCCAAACGTATCATACTTATCTCGACAAACGCTGTATGCCTCGTCAATAAATAGTACTCCCCCTCTAGCTTCCTCAACTTTTGCATGCGTCTGCTTTGCTGTACCACCTACGACATCGGATACAAGATCACTTCTTGAACATTCAATCAACTGTCCCTTAGAAAGAACTCCTAATCTTGCATATATCTTTCCAACAATTCTTGCTACAGTTGTTTTTCCTGTACCAGGAGCACCAGAAAATACCATATGTAATGTTCCCTTAGAAGTGTTAATTCCAGCCTCTGCTTCAAGCTTAGACATCTTTACACTTGCAATCATCGTATTAACTTCTTCCTTAACACTAGAAAGACCTATTAGCCCGTTTAACTGTTCTAATAGTTCTTCCAAAGATTCCATCCCATCCAAATTATCATTTGGACGCCTAAAATCCTCTGCCTTAATTAAAGAAACATCCAAATCAGAAGCATGACGAATTTTAGCAACTCTTGATGCTGCATTCATTGAAGCTTCAACTATCATATCTTTAAACATATTCAGATAGTTAAAGTCTGGTGTTCCTTGTTGATTGTGATACTCCTTTAAAAGCACTTTGTCTGCACTCGAATCAAGGATATACCCCATACCTTCCGCAATTTTATGTGCAACACGTACTAAGTCATCTTCTGAATATTCTCCCAAAACAACAGTTGGAATATCGAAAATATCTGCAAAATTTCTTTTCTTATGGAGCAGTTCTCTTACTGCACCTTCTTCGCCAGTTGCAATAATTGTTATACTTCCTTTGGACGCATAATAAGCCTCGACAATCTGATCAATCATTTCAAAGCCAGGAGAGTATGCTATGTCATCATCAAATTCTTCAATATTATCTATCAAAATTATTCTATCGACGGCAGACTCTACCAAATTCTTAACATTCTCTGATGTTTCCGCTGCAGATGTTGATAGCAATGCTTGATAATCTGTAACTATTGGATCTCTGTCGGAAACAATTCCCAATTTTTCATAGCACTCACCAACAATATCTGCAGCTGTTGTTTTTCCGCTTCCTGTAGGTCCTACAATCAAAATATTATTCTTATACTGATTATCCTCACGTCCCACACCTAAGCTAAAACGTTTCTTATTGACTTGTTGCATGTTATACATATTAGTAAGCGCTCTTTTTAAGCTGTCCATTCCTGGTACATTTTCAAAACATGGTTTAAAAATACTTGGAATCTTTATTTCTGATGTTCCTTTTTGCTCCATAAAAGACAATTCTCCAATTCATGATATTGATTAATCTACATAATTTATTGTGCTTTTGTTATTTTCTTATATAGCATTCCGATAATTTTTCCTAAAGCAAAGCATATTAAGAAAGTGATTATGTAGTAAATCATTCCATCAAACACTTCCAAATCTTCTATCAGCTGCATAAGCCAATGCCAAACTAATATTACGATTGATATCACTTTTGCAACTGTATACAGCGATTTTAAGGCATACTTTTCATTTTTAGGTGGCAAGCTTGTATAAATTAAAATAAATGCAATTGCTATTAACTGAACACCAAACTTACCATTGATTCCTATAGAAACTACTGCATCCAATTTTTCCCATGCAAATGTAATTGGGATTATGAAATATTTGCTCATGCTAGGAAAATATTTCAATAATTGATTATTCTCCCACTCCTCTGGATGCAAGCCTCCAAACCAATATAAGCAACCAAGCACTAGAAGTATTGGGCCTATTATCCTAAAGGCTGTAAATGTTTTGTTTTTAGTCTTTGTCTTCTTTATTTTTTTTAACTTGCCACGTAAGATATTGGCCTTGTCACTGTATTGATTCTTTTCAAACGCATCCGTTTGCTGACCCTCTCTAACGGCGCAATATTGAATGGCTTTATTAACGTAAGCTGGATCTAGATTACCACTAGTCGCAAGCTCTATATACTTTTCAATAGCGTAAAGGTATCCAGAATCAGCCGCTCTCTGAAGATATTTCATGCCCTCTTTAAAATCAAAGGAGTCTGTGGCTTTTCTTGATATCTTCAATATCGCATATGTATATTCAGCTTCTGTTATTCCAGCATCAGCAGATTTTTTAAGCCAAAATGCATATCTGTCTGAATCAACTTTTGTACCCACTCCATCCCTGTACATTTTAGCGGTCCAAAACATAGCTTCTGAATTACCTTCATTTGCAAGTTCCTGAAATTTAACAAACGAAGAATTATAATCCCTCTGATTATATGCTTGCTTTGCCTCTTGCAATTTTTTGTCTATACCCGTTGTAGCTGATGTACTATTTGAAGGGCTTGCTGAACTTTTTGTCGGTTGTGCGGCTTTAGGTTCATCCGAACTCTTTTCTTCAGATTTATATGGTTCAACACTGTCGGAAACGGTTTCCACAGACTGACGTCTCAAACTCTCTCTGTTCTTAATTCTTGCTAATTCCTCTTGATATCTTGCATTAGCATCATCTTCTTCATTTTGCTCTGCCTCTGTAGTATTTGAGCTCGCAAAATCCCCCTGTATTTCTCTCTTAGTTGCATCTATTTCCGCATCTATTTCATGTAATCGTTTAGTCAATTCCTCAATCCTTGATTGATCACTCTCTATCTTTCTCATAGAAAGCAGAGACATTTGATGCATCTCTAACAATTCTTTTCTTTTTTCAGCAGATTCATTTACTGATATTCCTAAACTTTTTAGCAAAGTATTATTCATGCTTTCTTGACACAACCTTTCTCTAGTTAATAACAGCCTCCACAGTTTTCTGCCAGCCACTCTTGTAACCACTCTTCAAGCTTCTTTGTAAGCCATTCTTCCATCTTTTGTTTCTGTTTTTCTATTTCGTCATCTACCTTATCTTGTAGTGAATTTTTATCTTCTTCCTTTTCAGGTTCTTCTACTATTCCTTCTTCAATCTCATCAATTTTGGCTTGAACACAAGCCGCATATGCTTTTGCACCTTCTTCATTTGGATGAATTGAATATGCACTTGGTGGTTTGCCCGTCAAATCTTGATCCTGTGCCGTAATTATAACGCTATTAATATATGGATCATTTGAGTACGCTGCATGTCCTGAAAAAGCGTCTTCTACTGGGACAAAACATATATTCATACCATTATTTCTACAAGTATCAATTAGGTCACTGATTGCATTATTGAATTTCGTAACATTTTCATTTACTGTATTAACTTCTTTCTCGCTAAAACATGCTCCTGTTCCATTACTTCCTAAGGTATCTTTAGATAAAAGCTGTGGGTATCCTGCTATGATAATAGTTGCTTGTGTTCCGGCTTTATCTGCTATAGATTCATATGCTTCTTGCAACTTATCTCTTGTACCACCACTCTCATAAAACTCTTCCCATGTGTGCGTAAATTTATCTGCCAATGCATTTTTATTTGTAAATGGAATACCCTGTATTACGCATTTTGTTATGATTCCAGAAAAATCCACGTCGTTACCACCCATAGTCATGGTCACAAATGAAACAGAACCTTCTTCCAATTCATCAAAAATTGCTAATTGAGGTTCAAGGTCATAACTGCCTTCAAACCCTCCTTTGTCGTATTCTTTATGAAATAAATGTGGCAAGTTGTCTGTGGTAGCACCTGAAGCCGCCCTAAAAAACCAGTACTCGTCTTTGTTTTCATACATCGTTCCGTCAACTCCAGGCAACGTTAATAGACTCGACCAACTTTTTTCTGATCTGTGAGCCAACCAATCCTCGTTATTAATCTTTTCCGACATTTCTTCATCTTGACCAAAAAACGGTTCAATCCCTTCTCCCGAAGAATAGGAATCACCTAAAGATACAATAATGTTTTTACCTCTGTTTTCAACTTCCTCGGCATTAACCCTACTTGAAAATGAAAAAGCTAATAAGCAGGCAGCCATTACTAATCCTATTCCTTTATTAAGCCTCCAATTTTTTATCATAACCCTTTGATCACCTCTACCGTCAAACTATCTAATGTCTCAGCATCAATTCTATCAACAACTTTAACTATTAATTCTGTTTCGTTAGGTATCGTTTCATAAAACATATTGGTTTGGCTATCATAACAAGAAATCACATCACTTTCTGCTATAATTAACTGAACCCCTAAATCCGATTCAACATTAAAGGAAACCGGATTTGCCATAATACACCCATTTAGTACAATTATTGTCCATAATTCATCATTAGATGAAATATATGTCATTTGATAAGACGGATGCTTGTCGTTTGATCCTTCAATCTTCATTCCATCGAGATATTCGCCATCTATACTATAGTCTGTATATATGTCTATATTTTCAAACCCTCTATCTTCAATTACTTCTATGATTTGTGTTTCAGTCTGAGTCGCACTTGACTTTTCTACCTCAACAGAATTTTTAACATCAGAATTTTCTTGATAATACTCCTCAGCATCAATATGATTATCACCCACTTCTGCAACTTGATCCTCAACCATTTTTCTTTCAACCGAGTTCTTCATTCCAACCATAACTATCAGTGCTACAACAGCTATGCCGCCCAACCATATTAATGCAATCTGCCACTTTTTATTCACTCTAAAATCCTCCGTTTTCTATATTTATTTTCAATAAATTTTGTTACTCCAACAATCAATATGCTTCCTATAGACACCAATTGAGCTACAGATAGTAGACCACCATCTGGACGTTGTCTTAAAAAATCCGTAATTAATCTAGAAGTTGCATAAACTACAAGGTACTTTATTACAGGTCTGTTTAATCCTGTTATACTTTTTACCAAAAAGAATACTGAAAGTACTAATAGAATGATAACTTCAAGTATTTGTATTGGAAAAAGCGAAATGCCCGCAGGTGCTTTTACACCTTCAGGAAATACTACTGCTCCCAGTCCGCTATATTCTATTCCATAACAACATCCTCCCATATAACAGCCTGTTTTCCAGAACGCATGAAATAAAGGAACCAAAAATAGCAAATTTCTTGCATAGGATTCAAAATCCACTTTAATTAGCATTGCTGTTATCCATACTGCTATCATTCCTAGAATTATTCCACCGTAAGATGAAAATCCACTATCTGAGAAATTTTCCAATGTAAAGGATTTTCCCGTGTAATCTTTCGCATTCACAAGCATAAACCAAAGTTTAGCCCCTAGGATTGCAAATATTCCTCCAAAGAACTCCAGTTTTAAAAAACTATCTATTGACATTTTCCTGCACAGGCAAACAATAATTCCCAATACTGTTACTACCATTGCACCAAGTATAACCATTGTTCCATAAGCAGGAATTGTCATATTAAAAACCGTTATCTTACTATGCAAAGACTCTCGCCTCCTAGATGCATCATTTTCCATCAATATCCTGGCTAGCATCGGTTTTAGCTTTATTTCTCCAATTCCTATACTCTCCAGATGTAACTCTATTATCAGAAGGTCTTTCCGCATCAACTGGGATAGCCCAATCTCGACCAAATTTTACAGCACCTTCTATTCGACCATCCGCGCACATAATCTGCACTGTCCTAGTGTTCACTTCCCACTTGTTTGCCGCCTCGTTTACTGTAATATATCCTTCTATCATAAATTCCCTTTCTAAAAAAATGAAAAAGTACCGCCACGATTCTGGCGATGCAATGTACATTTAGCAACTGGCTACCATGTTAAAGGCCCTAATAGTTTTGCGTCACAATCTTTCGGTTGTTTTGCCCAGAAATACTTTATTTCATCATACTCGCCTTAACGAAAAATGTCAATCTAATTATGAGACTATATTCCTATTTTCACACAATTTTCAGTCTTTATTAAATCAACCAATCCTATCACAATTAGATAATATACCCTCCGTTTATCTAAATTTAATAAACCATCAGTTCATATATTATTATAGTTTTTGGAACCCATTAAGTCAATTGATCATTTTACACTTTAACCAACAAATCACATCTTCCAATGTCACCTGCACCCATACAGCTCCAAATAATACTGCAAAAGAAGCTGCTCCAAGTACAACCATAATCACGGTCTGGTCCCACTTCTGATGCACAACAGTCATCACAGTGATAATTGCAAGCAGCACCCAGAACCAAAAGCTTACAAAGCCATATACTTTAATTGCCAGAGTGACAAGAAGCCTTGCCACTCCAACAACAAATAAAGCCAGTAATATTAAAATCTTTACAAATAATTTCGCTATCCACATACTCTCTACCTCGCTTTCGCATACTGCGGAAAATCATGATTTACAGCCTGCTGATAGTAACTGCTCATTGTTGTTGGTGCATTGAACAGACATGCCAGCAAATACTTCTTGATATTTCTAATTTTTGAAGTGGTACATTTCAAAGAATCCATTACATATTCCACATGAGATGAATTAAGCCTCAAAAACTTACTTTTAACAATGCTTATTGGATATGACGTTCCCTCAATCACGATTGTGTCTCTCTGGCAAACAACTGTTTCAAGAACTAGCTCATAGATTCCTTGTAGCATCTCAGCATCAAATGGATTATTAGCAATCAATTGGTCTATCTCCAAATTCTCCCTGATTAATTCTGCATATGCATTTACATCTATGTCTGACTTCAATCCCATCGGTTTATCCATCAATAAGATAAGATTAGATTCAGTATTATTAAACTCAGTATTATTAATATTAGTATTATTAGAGTTTGATTTGTAAACGTCTTGAGGTTTATCCTGTAAACTTCTAGAGGTTTCATTTGTGGGAGTCTTGAGGTTTACATTGTAAACTTCAGAACCACTTTTTTCTGCAGCTTCAGTTACAAAATTCTTTACATATATAATGGCAGGTTTTCCCTGGCCTTGCTTTACACGCTCTATTAACCCTATTCCAGTATCCTGATCAAGCTCCTGAATCGTCTTTAATGCCTTATTCTTTCCAACGTTCAGATACTCCATAGTGTCCTCAATTGAAAAGTAAATATATACGCGATTTTCCTTATCAAACCAGCCATTTTTCGAGGATAGACTCATTCTATCGAGCATTAATCCATACAAAATCTTTGCATCACTGGTCAATGTCTTAAAGGCTTCATCTGTAATGAGCAACTTAGGTATCCGGTAAAAGGTATACATGTCAGATTCATTTCCATAAAAATATTGATATTCTATTTTCTGACTCAATTGATTTCCTCCTTCCTAATTTTCCAGAAGTCTATATTTCATACTTCTAGAAGTTCCATTTCCAACACCTATTGCTCTACAGTAAACTTCTTTATATATAGAAGACTTGGCATTCCAAGACCTCTCTGTTTCTTCTCTACTAAACCCATATCTACAAGCTCCGCTAAGCTCTTAACGGCTTTTTGCTTTGAGATATTCATATCTGCCATTATCTCTGCAATCTGATAAACAACATAAGCTCTGTTCTCTTCATCAATCCAATTATTCTTCTGAGCCATGCCCATACGGTCTAGCAAAAGACCGTACAGGATTTTAGCCTGAAATGACATAGCTGAGAATAAATCCTCTGTCATCATTACTTTAGGTATTCTAATAAAGTTGTATTGATCCGCCTCGTGGCGATAATAATATCCAAGTTGCATCCTTTAATCCTCCCCATGTTCTTCCTTCCATTTTTCAAGCAATTCAATAATAATCTGCTCGCGCTCATTCACTGACATATATTTAGGAAAATATTGATTCAGCTTTCTCTGTGTAAATGTAATCTTCTTAGGATCCGGTGGAGTCGGCTGATTCTTACAAAGATACTGAATCAACTGCTCCTGAGTAAGTTCTGTCTGATTAGTTCCCGTTCTTAAATCAGCAATCTCATTCCATTTAGGAATCCCATTCTCACGACAATATTCATAGAGCCATCCTTGAATCTCCCTTGAAAAGAAAGACATTTCAACACCTGTATTTAGCGGTACCCTTTTAGCATCTACCCACTCAAGAAGCTCTGGAATAAGTTCTGTTAATCTGATATATCTTCTGAGCTGCATTCTACTTTCTCCAACCTGCTGAGCTACTAAATCAGCAGACTCTAAATTACGCCCAACTTGGGCGGAATTATTTGCAAGCTCTTCTTTTGTTAGTTTCTTAGGTCTTCCAGCCTGACGTTTAACTGCATCAAGCTTCATCTTATAAGCAAATGCCTTTTCACTTGGAAGAATCTCTTCTCGTTGGATGTTCGCGTCCACCATCAAAATAGTCGATTCATCATCAGTAAGTTCCTTGATAATTGCAGGAATCTTAGTAAGTCCAGCCCTTTCAGCTGCATGCAATCTACGATGTCCTGAAATCATTTCATATGTACCCTCATCATCCGGCCTTACAATGACCGGAGTGAGAATACCATTTGCTTTAATACTATCTACGAGTTCTTCCATCTTTTCATCATCAAGGACCTTAAAGGGATGATTCTCAAATGGATATATTGCTCTTATATCAAGCTCCGTTGTTCCCTCTGTCTCTGGAACACAAAGCAATTCATCAATACTTGTCATCTTAATTTTCTGACCAGGTCTTGTTGCCATACTACTTGCCCTCCCCTGCTAAAACTTCTTTTGTAAGTGCAGTATAAGCAAATGCTGCCTTACCCTTTGGATCATATACATAAAGGCTTCTTCCCTCTGCAGAAATCTCTGCAGCTCTTACTGATAATGGAATTTCTTGATCAAATACCTTGATGCTTGATGAATATGCATCATATACCTGAAGAGCAATATCCTTGGCATAATTTGTTCTATTATCAACCATAGTAAGAAGAATGCCCTCAATATTAAGCTTTGGATTCAGCTGTCTCTTCACTCTACCAATGGTCTTGATTAACTGCTGTAATCCACGAACCGGAAGATAAGCACTCTGTACTGGAATCAAACAAGAATCAGCACAAGCTAATGCATTAATAGTAAGAAGCCCTAAGCTTGGCATGCAGTCGATTATGATATACTCATATTCCTTGCGCATCATATCAACATACTGACGAAGAATTGTCTCACGGCTAATTACTCCGTTAATGGAAATCTCAAGCCCAGATAATTCAATATTTCCCGGGAGAATATCTACCCCTTCCTCATGGTGATGAATACCTTCCTTAACTCCAATAGGCTCATCGTTTATGACCTTCATCATGATAGTTGCAAGAGAAACATCTAATTTATCCGGTTCCTCAATACCTAAGCTGATAGAAAGTGAACCCTGTGGATCTGCATCAATTAACAGCACTTTCTTCCCTTCACGAGCCAGTCCAATACCTAAATTTACGCAAGAAACTGTCTTCCCCACGTTATGCGAAGCTTCACATAAAGTTGGTTATGGAAAGTAAGTTATTATGCAAAGTTGAGCCCACACTTTATTGATTATACAAGGTGTATAGGCTCTTTGAACTTTGCATAATTCGGAGAAACTTCTTACAGCGATTTCAACCAATCAAGAAGGTCTTTGTCCTTCTTCCATGTCGGTAATTCATCAGATGCTGGGCTGTTGTAAGCCTCCATCAAAGCTTTCCGTTTCATCTTTTCATCTGCCCGTGCGTAAATTTCAGTTGTTGAAATGTCAGAATGACCAAGTAAATCTCTGATATAAACAAGATTGACACCAGATTGAAGCAGATGCATTGCTTTGCTATGTCGCAACCAGTGAGGAGTGATCTCACCAGAAATATCTTTTACTCCGGCTGCCTGAGCCTGTTCAGCATATTTTTTCAAAATATATGTTACACCGGCTCTTGTTAAAGGGTTGTTTCCACGATTAGTAAACAAGGGGGTACGGTTATACGCTGGCGAAGATAATCCGGATCCTTCAATGTATTGCTTGAGTAATTCCCCTGTTGGTTTCATCACGGGAACAATACGACTCTTTCCACCTTTGCCTGTAAGTATGATGGTAACAGTATCATTCAAAGCAACATCACAGACTTTTAAGTCTACAAGCTCCTGAACTCTTGCACCTGTATCGTATAAAAGTGACAGTAGCACAGCATCTCTTTTCCCTTGGCTAGTGGTCCTGTCAGGCTGTTCCAACAAACCCTTAATGCTATCCAAGGGAAGATACATGAGTGGAGGCTTGTCCGTTTTTTTCATCGGAATAGCCAGGATTTTCTGACTTTGCTGCATATACTGCGGTTCTTCCACCATTAAAAAGCTAAAGAATGAATGGATAGCGGCAAGCCTCTGGTTTCTTGTAGCTGATTTACAGTGGCGTTCATCTTCAAGCCATTGCAAGAAGCGAAGGATCAGTTCCCTATCTACTTTTGCAACCGTTATCTTTTCCGGTGAAAGATTCTCCTGATCTCTGCAGTATCTTAAAAATAAAGAGAATGAATCCCTGTACGCTAACTGAGTATTACGTTTACTGCCGACTTGACCCGGAAGATACATTGAAAGGAACTGAGTCAGATATCGTGCAAAATCAGTTTCCTTCATGGTATACCTCCGGAATAACGTATGCACAGGACTTTTCTACTTTCTTCATCAGTTCGGGATAAACTTCGGCTGTCAGGCGCAGATACTGCGCTGTTGAACGTACTGTTTTGTGTCCCATATATGTGGAAAGAATTGGGAGCATGGCTGTAAGATCAGATTCCTCTTTGATCCACTTTTGTAAAACGTGAACTGCGAATGTGTGGCGGATATCATGCAGACGAGGTCCCTGACCTTTTCCACCATGCGAAATACCTGCAACTTCTAGGTACCTACGATATCTTTGATATACAGTCATAGGACTGATCATGGTCTTGTCGGGTGCAAGGAAGAAAAAGTCACTGTCTTTTTCCCACCAGATTTTGTCCGCATAGGATATACAGGCTTCTTTCACGGAATCGGATAATGGGATATATCGGTCACGGTCAGTTTTTGCTTCACGGACTGTAAGAATCCCATCTTTGAGATTTACATCCTTGTAGCGAAGGCTGACAACTTCAGATACACGAAGTCCGCAGCCATAGAGAATACGAAATATCACCGGTAATGCTAGATGCATGTTTCTGGCTACTTCCCGTGGTTCTGTCTCATCAGCAGCTTTTATCACAGACGCTATCTGTTCGTGCGTAAATATATAGGGAACAAATGAATTATGATTCAAACCTTTTACTTCCGGTACGATATAAGCATCATATCCAAGATTATTCAGGTAGATAGCAAATTGCCTTATACAGGTAATGCGGTGCGAACGGCTTTTTTCTGATTCGTCTTCTCTGGGTGCAGTCCATTTTTCAGCAAGAGAGCGGGATATTTCTATTTCCGTGACGCCCTGTTCCTCACTAAAACGGCAAAATCGTGATAAACATTTCGGTTCATTTGCGTATTTAAAACCAGCACTTCTTTTATACTGGATGAATTCCTGAGCAACTTCAGCAAATGGGCCAGTCATTGTTGGAGATTTTCTGATCCTTGTCATGTTAGATAGCCACCTCCAATGCACACTTTCTAAGCTCATTGATGTCAATACGGAGGTATGTCATCGTGGTTTCGGTAGTCGTATGTCCCAGGATTTCTGAAATGACCGGAAGTGGAATCTCATGCTCTAACAGACGACTCGCAAGACTATGACGAAGTGTATGGGAACCTTTCTTTTTCCCTTCAAGATGAATTCCGGATTTCTGGAGATGAACCCTTACAAGACCACCGACTGCATTTGAGGTGAAATTCGTATAAGGCGGTACCTGTCTCACAAACACATGATCCGAATCGGTTTTTGGTCTCGCATTCTTTAGATAATTGATGATTGCTTCGCCCACATCTTCCAGCAGGGGAAGTTCCAGCGGATTACCGGTTTTTACCTGAGTCAATCGGATCACCTCTTTTTCCCAATCGATGTTGGAAAATCTGAGATTTGCGACATCACTGCTACGAAGCCCGAGTCTTGCAATCAAAAGAATGATTGCGTAATCACGGATTCCACAAGGGTTTCCATGATCAATCGAGTCAAGAAGTTTCTTCACTTCGTTCGCAGTATACGATGAAGGTAAACGGCTTTGCCTGTTGTAATGAGGATTGGGAAGTTTGGAAAACATCTCCTTATTCATAAAACCATTCTCATAGCAGTATTTCAGATAATATCGAACTGCTCGCATTGTATGATTTACGGTTGGTTTTTCATAGCAGCTCAGTGATGTCATGAAATCCAAAACATCTTTAAGAGACAGCGTATCCAAAGAAGATATATTCTTCTTTTTCAAAAATACAAAAAATCGTTTCAAATATAAACGGAAAACCTTATTCGATTTTTTTATGATTCCTATTTTCTCTCGATGAGAGAGGTATGCTTCAGCACTGTCTTTGAAACTGTCAGGAAAAGTGTATGCTCTTTTATCCATAACAAGATATAAAGTCACATTTCCTGAACGTTGGTATTCAGCTAAAGCATTAATACAACGAGAATAGGCTGCACACCATTTCTTCTGCTCGATTTTAGACGACATGGAATAATGGTCTTCTAAAAACTGCAATCCGAAGTCCATACTGAAAGAATCCGTGTTATGTTCTTCGGCATAGAGCAAAAGTTGCTTTGAGAGAGTTTTAAATACGTTTTGGTAATAGTTGGATGCACCAGCTTCAATGAGTGCCTCCTTGGTTTGATTGATTAGTTGCTGCAATGTCATCTGTTCCATTTGCATTCCTCCTTAAGTGATTTGATATAGATACACTTAAATCGTGATGCATTATGGAAAGTTAATCAATTAAAGAAACCTTTATTTATAAAGATTTTTATTTCCAACTTTTCATAATGTACAACTTTTCATAACCTACTCCGCCTTTTTGATTTGCTACACTAATAACCTTACACATAATTAATCATCCTCCTCGACTACAAATGCTTCCAAAAATCTCTCAATTTTCTCAATGTTTACAAGCTTAACGCCATTAATCTTATATACTGCTTTAGCATCCTTAGCCCATTTCTCTACGGTATGCTTTCCTACTGAAAAGAAATCCTTTGCCTCATCAATTCGCATAAACTTCTTTCCTTTTCTTACTGCTTCATTCATATCATCAATATTTTTTCTAGATGCCATAAGTCGTCCCTTTCCGGCTTGATCCGCCTCTCGTTTGTTGTTCTCCATGTACTCATCCAAGACAAGTAAATCTACAACCGCTGTTTTCCTAAGCGGCCAACTAGCTCCTGCCTCTTTTGCCAGCCTTACAAATGTCCAATAATTTAGGCTGTACATTTTGGCTCCCTTTGCATAGGTTACAAAGTCGTGATAATTCTCATCATTCAAATACTTGTCCCAATCTGGAGCTCGTGGGCTTTTCTTCGTCTCTCTTTCCTGCATGTGTGAAACCTCCTTCAATCATCTACCAATGCTTTTGAAAACAAAAAAAGACACTTACGCCAGTATTTCTACTGAAACATAAGTGTCTCTAAGCTCGTTCTAACTTTCCTCAGAACTAACAAATTATTTCATTTTCTTCTTTTTGACCGCTTTTCTCAGAACCAAATCATGTCATTTAATGTCTGAGATTTTCATTGGTCAAGACCAAATCGGTTCATACAAGCCCTATACGTGCCGTAGAGAATGCCATACTTTTGTGTCCTGGATGGACGAATATGGCTTCTTTTGACAATTAGTGACATCTAAATCCGTCAATTACTTATCTAACGACTTCATCGTCGGGAGCTTTTGGGGAGGTGATTTAAACCGATTTATATTCAATTAAACTTGTTTTTACTCTTTCCAAAACCTCTGTGCGTTTCTTTGTCATTCTTTTCGATTTCATCGCACTTTTTGGTCAAAACTTGGTCTTTCCCAAATTTTTTGGTCAGATGCATTTGTCCTCAACCATAGAGGACTCTTTTCTAAAATACATTCATATTTTTTGCTAAATTCTCAAGCGATTCTCTGGTAACATCAGTATTGACTTCGGCATAAATGTTCATCGTCGTTGTAACATCCGCATGTCCCATTACACCCTGTATTACCTTTACATTAGTTTCATTTTCACAAAATCTCGAAGCAAAGGTGTGACGGAAAATATGACACGAAAACCTTGGTATCATAACCGGTTCTCTCTTCTCCTTTTTTGCCTTAACCTCTTCTTCTGAATTGTGTGCATCAACAATTCTCTTGATTGCTCTGTTGACTGCTGCCGGATTGTGTGGCATTCCAAATCTGTTTGTGAAAATAAAATTCGTCATACCATCAACATTCTCTTCACAGAATCCTTCTTCCTGCTGTCGTTCCCATTCTGATTTCAAAACCTCATACACCGGCTCCATCATGGGTATCTCTCTGATGCCAGCCTCCGTCTTTGGTTCTGATACACGAAACTCACATTTAAAAGAATCATCTGCTCTTGAGTAATAAGTCAGGCTATGGTTAATGTTGATAATTCTCTTTTCCATATCCACATCATCCCAACGGATACCAATCGCTTCTCCAATTCTGCATCCGGTTCCTAATAGAAATGTAAAGAACGGATACCAGTGGAAAAAGAAGGGACTGTTTGCCACATACCCCATAAAGGCTCTCTGCTGCTCCACTGTCAAAGCTCTTCTTGTCTTCCTTGAACCGCCATTCCTTTTTTTCACTTCGGCATATGCACCATCAACGGGATTCTTCCTTATTATATCGTCTCTTACCGCCAACTGAAATGCCGGTCTGAGAACTGTATTGATACTCTCTAAGGTATTCACCTGCAGATGCTGATTCTGAATCAAATCCGTATAGAAGAATAAAACATCAGAATACTTCACATCCTTTATTTTCTTCTTACCAAATGTGTCTCTGATAAAATGATTCCATGTATAAACATAATTCGCATATGTGGTACTTCTTAACTCAGACTTGGTTGATATGTACCTGTCAAATAAGAAATTCACATCTGCCGAACCTGCTGTATACACATCAAGTCCATCCATCTGATCACGAACTAATTCTTCCTCTTTCTGTCTCAATGTAACCAAGGACTTAGCATATATGGTTCGCTGTTTGCCTAACGGGTCTGTGTAAATATATGAATATCTACCATCCGTCTTACGATAATGCTCGCCTTTTCTTAAAACTCTTCCTTTACCATCTTTTCTACAAGCCATCTTTTCTCCTTTCCAAAGAAAAGAGCCTGCATTACTGCTGTTTGGTCAAAATTTCCTTTTCAACCGCCAGCCTAACCGCTTGCGCTATAGTCATTTTCTGATGTTCAGCATACTCAAGCAATAGATTGTATTCCTGTTCCTTGAATCTTACTGTCACTCGCTTATCAGCGGGGTCATCAACTTTAGGTCTACCCATCTTTGCCATCGTTCTACCTCCATCTGACTATAATATACTTTATGGCAGCCATAAAGTCAAGTAGATTCTTGCAGACTCTTACAAATTCTTTTTTACATTATTTTATTTATAGAAATCCTCATCAGTAATGCGAAATGTTTCCAGATATTCATCAATCAGATCAAGATTTACAAGTACCATATGGTTCAGCTTGTAACAGGCTTTTGCATCCTTTGCCAGTTCCTGAAACTTTGACAAACCCATCGAATACATCTCTGCTCCCTCGGCATATCTTACAAATCTTTTTTCCTTCTTATTACGCTCCCGCATTTTGCATCTCCTCCAATACCATCTTTCTTGCAACGGGTAACAAATCAAACTGCATTATCAGAGCCCTGTCAATCGCTTCCCTGACTGCTGAGTCTTTCGGAATATATCCGCTTTTACTTCTGATACATCCTTTTGCCAAAGTCTGCGTATCCTCCGGCATAAAATCTGACTGCTTTCTGAGGTTATATCCTCTCACATCTGACGGATTCACAATTACATGTACCGGAATATCCTTCAATTTGCTACTTAAAGGCACAACCGATACCTGTGGAGCACCAGCATGATTTGAAGCATCACAGGAAATGATGATTCCCGGTCTTATTCCACTTTCCACTCCGTGCGGGTTACTTCCAAAATCCGCATACACAACGTCAAATTTGTTATATTTCTTATACATCTTCTTATTCTTCTCCTTCATTGCAATCCCTCCTGATATTCATATCCAATCTGCCTTCATCAACAGTTACAATAATTCCGCCAGCATCAATAATCTGACCGACCTTATAAAATGCATCCGGAACACTGTCGGATACTGCTGCCATATTAGCAACAACCACTCCGTCAACACGCTTGGTCTTAATAAGTCTCACAATAGCTGCCCACTGTCTGTTGACATCTCCTTGCGAAAAACCATGCCTGCGTTCCGTTCCAACAATGCTATATTCTTTGTTTTTTACATATTCACGAATGTACTTACTTTGCTTATCTTCCAGATAATCCACTTTTTCAAGAGAAGCCTCAACAGATAAGTACTCGATACAATCGTATATTTTCCTTTTCTTTGTTCTGCTCATGATCATCCTCCTGCTTTACGTCAATGACACTTCTGCCTGATCCAACATCTGTGAAAAGACTTTGAAAAAAAACTCACGCTTTCTGTCATCCAAGACACTTAATCTCTCATCAATGGAATATCTGTTTTTGCTTGGCTTGATACTTAAAACAGTATTGGCATCTACCTCAAACGCCTCCATAATGCAATACAGATTCTTCATACTGAGAGGTCTGTTGCCCTGCTCGATCCGCTTAATCGTGGAAGTGCTAATGCCTGTCTTTTCGCTTAACTCTTCCAATGTGTAATCGCTTTTTCTGCGTAAATCCCTTATTCCCGGACCAACTATAAATCCGTCATACTGCATTAGTCACTCCCTCCTTTCCATCTCGCAATAGCTTCCCTTGCTTCTTTCTCCGTATCAAAATGCCCAAGAAGATTTTCGTAAGGGTCATAGACATTGGTTCCATCAAAATCTATTGCCAGATATACATTGTAGTCGGGCAGGAAGATTAAATCTTCCTGCTCGCCATTGTGATAGCCTGCTAACATCCGATACCACCATCCCAGACCTTTTCAGCGACATCTTCTCCCCATGGTTCCACATTCACAAGGTGAAGAACAACATCGTTTGCTTCTAAAAAGCGAACAAACTCCATAATATCTTCCCAATCATCTGTTACATCCTTAACATCACGAAGAAACAGGTGCCCTACATTCTCCAACTTAATTCCATCATAAAGATTGTCTAACTGTGGTCTGTCAATGCTTCTGCTTCCATCAACATCTGCATCAATAAACAGCATTTCAAGCCCATCTGCAGCTGCTCTTTCTTCCATTCTCTCAAAATACTCATCAATTTTATTCCAACTCTTTCTTGTCTTAATAAAACCAATTGCATAAGCTTTCTTTGTAACTTCACTCTTATTCATAGTTTTTAATCTCCTTCTTCATTTAATAAGGAGAGTTTTCAGCGCTGTACACTCTCGTGTCTGTGCTTTCCTTAAGCACACTATTATAATAGAACAGATCGAAATTTCACGTGCCACTTCTAAGGACTAACATTTCCTCATCAGTAGCCTTTTAAAGCCTATTTTCAAATACAGCAAATAAATTCTTCAAAGAATCCACCTGCTCCTGCGAAATAGTCATTGCCTTATTCCCAAATAAGAGGTAATCAGCAGAACAGCTCAGCACCTGCGCCAGAATATAAATCTGCTGTATTGTGCAATTTGCGCGTCCATTCTCAATTCTGGACAGTTGATTTTTTCCTATATTCAAATAGGCTGCTAAATCAATGCCCGCAATGCCTCTCGAAATTCTTAATTTCTGAATTCGCTGTCCAATTTCAAATTGAACATTTTCATCATATTCATTCACATCAACCAATGCCATCCTGCTCACCTCCTTTCATTCAGCATAAAAAAAGCAGTGATAGACTATCTCCATCACTGCCATTAAAACATACATTTTTCTGTTTTTCGATTCCCCCTTTTTTCCTTTTAAAAAGGGGATACTATCATTATGATTTTCTACGTTCTTCCAGCATTTTATCAATAAACTCCTTAACCCGCATCTTTTCTTCCTCTGAAATCATCTCCATTTTTTTTGCATACTCCCGTCTATCTTTATTATTATCTCTGTATGTAGTTAATGCTTCCAACAAAACACTTTCGCTAGTCTTCCTAAAACTAAAATCGGCATTTTCATCAATATCATCTTTTAAAACAATGCTCCCCCATAACTTAAGCTGAGATTCTCTTCTTATTCCATCCAGTCTCTCACAAATAGCGGAAAACCTCGGTTGCACTTTACTGATAAAATCATCCGAACGCAAAATTTCTTTTCTCTCAGAAAGCAATTCCCTATATTCTTCATTATTATCCAATTCACGTTGCAATGCTATAGAATAATTAATTTCCATTAAAGACTCATCTTCCTCATCTGAAGTCATACCATATGCTATACTTTCAGCGTAATCATTAATTTCACACTTACGTATCTCAGAAAAATAGCTATATAGCTCCCTATGTCTTTTTATCATACAGCGTATATCTTCCAATACTAAAGTCGAGAATAATACTTCATCATTAACATCCAAATCATCGAATGCATCAAAATATCTAAACCGTCTTTTACTTAATATATCAAAGTCCTCCCTCATACTACGGTTTGTGATGGACATTGTTTTTTCTAACTCATCCTCAATTTTCTCATCCTCTCTGTAATCAGGATAAAAATCCAAATTAATCTGTTCCAATTCATATCTAATCTGCTCTCTTATCTGAAGAAAAGGGTATTTTGTCCGCATATACATTTTTGCAATCATTAAGTCTTTAGTATCCTCTGGCAATGTTAATCCTAATATCATTTTTTTGAATCCATTCAACAGCTTTGATATAGATTCTAAACTAGATTGTTCAAACTGTCCTTTTCTCATCTTCTTAACGTCAGCATCTGTATAAAACCAATTCAATTCCACTAAGAAATCAAGAGAATCTTTCGGAATTCTATAGTCATTTCCGCGTTTTAACATTTCTCTATCAATATTCATCATATCAAATATTTGCATATATTTATCCCTAACCTTATTTAAGTTAGAAATAGATTCTCCCTTTTTTTCAGCAACTCTGCTCACTTCCCTAACGATTTCCGATAAGGTAATAAACTCTGCCATAAGCATCCTCCTAACTAAATGCATTAATAATATTATTAATCGCTTCTAATTGTTTATTAGTAATTGCAATGTCTTTTCTTTCTATTGTTTCACCAAATAATATATAATCTGCTGATGTATCAAGAGCCTTACATATTACCAATAACTTTAAAATATCAAAATTTGCATAACCTCTTTCAATTCTTGATATCTGATTGGCACTCACATTCAAACATGCTCCGAGGTCTGCACCTGTCATTCCTTTTTCAAGTCTTCGTTCTTGAATTCTCCATCCAATCGCCCTCTTGCTGTCCTCAGTAATGTCCTCAATACAATTATAACTCATTTTGTTCATTTTATCTCCATCCTTTCGTTTCTTTGGCTGTAGAAACGCAGAAGGATGGATAATTACTCCGACTTTTGATTTTTTGTTCAAAAAAAGAACGCAGTGAGAAAGTCCAGTCCTTAACTGGTTTCTTTCCCCTGCGTCCGTGGTGCTGTCACATTTATATTAAATGCCGCCCTTATCAGGTGGTGCCATCATTTAATTGTTATCGGTTTCTATACTCTGAACACTCCATTTTCAGAATGTTCCATAAGTATCTGCTCTGTATAATTCTTCAGACGAAGAACCCTTTTACACTTTTCACATTTAAGTTCAAATCCTTCCAGATTCAAATCCACATTATTTCCTGTTACATAGTAATTCATAAACAGTCTGTTGCAATGACCGTTCCTGCATCTAATCTCAATCTTCTCCATCTCAGTTCGCTCCTTTGCTATACAAAATCAATGTTACAACTTTGTACTCGCCAAGGAAGGGAAATCACCTTTGCAAGTCTTCCGGGTATAGAGTTCCGATGCGGCACTGTCCAAGCCGCCTATACCACACTGCTGATCACTTTGGAAGCAACTGATTGTCACAATGACTATCAGTTATGCTCCGGCTCTCTCCATAAACCACATATTGTTATCTTCATAAAAAAGATGCTTTTCCTGTCCGTCTATCACACAGGTGTATCTCATACCAACGCCACCTGCCTTTAAGCTGGCTGCTCTTCTTACATCTTTTATTCGTTCTATCTCATAAATCTGCCCGTTTTCCCAACGGAAAGATTTTGGAACCAAGTCCCCGTCTTTTGAGAACTCGGCAGTAACATCAACATAAACTTTATTGTCCATTCATATCCTCCTTAACCAAAGTATGCAACCGGATGTACGGTATGGTCCTCTTTCGCATTAACTGCTGACAAGTCACGGTCCTGATACATCAGTCCCCGTTGCACACTGTAAAATCCAAACCTTCTGCGAATGTCATCAACAGCCGCATCTACCTTCATCTGCTTCTCTCTCATGGCAGCATCGGTAAACATGTCAAGCTGTTCAAAGTAGTAATCTGTCACAAGGTCAGCACCTCTTACTCCAACGCTGCGAATCGGCTTGTGCCAGTTATAATTTTCTTTGAATAACCGGTAAGCCTCTCTTGCTATTTCCTCTGTAATGTTGGTGGCGTTATGAACCTTGCATTGACGGGTAAAGGAATACAGTTCATTGTCCCTGATACTAATTTCAACTGTCCTGCATCGGAATCCGTTCTCACGAAGTCTGGCAGCCACACTTTCAGACAGGACATAAATAATAATCTTTACATCCTCGTCTGTAGTTAAGTCCCTCGGTGTGGTGGTACTATTGCCTACTGACTTTATGGCTGCGTGGGTATTCTCTTTTCTGACCGGAGAATTATCATAACCATTAGCAAAGCCCCATAGGACACTTCCCATCTTTCCAAGCAACGATACCAACAGCTTCTCATCCATCGTTGCCAGTTCCCCGATAGTCTTCACTCCAATGGAATTTAACTTCTTTGCAGTGCTTTTTCCTACATATAACAAATCAGATGCTGGAAGACTCCAGACTTTCTCCTTAAACTCATTCCGATACATGGTTGTAATGGCATCCGGCTTTTTATAATCCGAACCAAGCTTTGCAAATATTTTATTGTAAGACACACCAATACTTACCGTTATGCCTAGTTCCGACTTCATACGGTTACTGATTTCCTTTGCAATCAGTAACCCGTCTCCTTTCAGCGTTGCACTTGCTGTTACATCCAACCAGCTTTCATCACAACCAAAAGGTTCTCTCAAATCCGTATAATCTGCATAAATCTCCTGTGCCATACGGGAGAATCTTAACGGAGGCAAAAATGTAATGTCCGGGCAAAGCTGCTTTGCCTGCCATAAAGCCATCCCTGTCTTCACACCGTATTTCTTGGCTGTATAGTCGGCTGTAAGAATAATACCATGTCTACTCTCTGGGTCACCGCCAACAGCCACAGGTTTGCCCCTAAGTTCCGGATGATGTAGCAGCTCCACGCTTGCGTAGAAGCAGTTACAGTCACTGTGCAGCACAACTCTGTCTCCCATTATCCATGCCTCCTTTTCTGTCAGATTTTTGAGTATGTATTCCTTACTCACAAGGCAAATTATAATTCCAATTTCTTTGTATTTCAAGTGACAAGTTGGTTGTGTTTTTGCATTTACTTGAATTTCTGCTTGATTTTAATATACAGGTCGGTTATACTGTATATACCGAAACCATATAGAAAAGAGGCGTTTTTATGCATTCATTAGGTGAGATTATTGCGAAATACAGAAAAAAGAATAAATTATCGCAAAAAGAACTTTCCAATATGCTTGGAAATATCGGACACAGCACCAGCAATACTTCTGTATCGAACTGGGAAAAGAATTTCTCCGAACCTACATCTTCCATGCTGATGGCATTGTGCAAGGTTCTTGGTATTACAGACTTATATGGGGAATATTATGGAGTGAATCCGGACAACCCTCTATCCGAATTAAATGAAGAAGGAAAAGAAAAGGCACTGGAATATATTTCTTTACTTATAGATTCCGGTAAATATGCACCGGAAAAAGCAACCATTATTCCATTTACCAGAATGATTAAGTTATTTGATATCCCAGCTTCTGCCGGAACAGGCAGCTTTCTTGACAGCGATGATTTCACTGAGATAGAAGTAGGGGAAGAAGTTCCCACCGATGCAGACTTTGGCATCCGTATCAGCGGTGACAGTATGGAGCCAAGATTTATCAATGGGCAGATTGTATGGGTAAAACAACAGGAAACACTACTGAATGGAGAAATCGGTATCTTTTATCTTGACGGAAATGCTTACTGTAAGAAAATAAAGGATGACAAAGAGGGTCTGTTCCTTATCTCTCTGAATAGTAAATACAACCCTATTCCGGTTACAGATAATAACTCGTTCAAAGTTTTTGGCAAGGTTGTGGGATAAGTCCAATTTTTCGGACACTATAAAGTATAGAATTTTATCATCGGCAGGTTTCTCAGGTTTCTCATTTTGAAACCGGGCAAATTCACAGGAAAGAAGGGATAATAATGGCTGTATCTAATACTCTGAAGCAAGTCAGAACCGAAAGAAACATCTGTCAGGAAGATTTAGCTATTGCTATCGGCTCCTGCAGTCGCACCATCGGTCGAATCGAACGTGGCGAACGGAATGCTTCTCTGGAGTTGGCTCTCCGACTCTCCAAATATCTTGATGTAGCTGTTGAAGAGCTATTTATTCTAAAAGAATAAACAACTTGCTGCCAGCCCTCAAAATACACAGGGCTGGCATTCTTTGTTAGTCCAGCTTCCGATAAACATCATTATGCTAAAATACATAAGCCTGTAAATGTATACATGATTGAATCAAGGAGGGACAATTCCATAATAAGTAGCAATCATAGTAAACAATCTAACATTATATTGTTACTGCGAGCATTATCCACACTATTCTTTATCGAAAATATGAAACTCTCTTCTTTCACCATACAATACCTCACCTATATGTATTTTCCGTATTTGTTTTCAATTCTCTATTCGTCATTGCAATACAATGATGCTTAGAAATTGCTGTAACCATACCGACTTCTACCATCTGTGTAATTATAGCTGTGCCACCATAACTAATAAATACCAGTCCAATCCCAGTATTTGGAATAGCATTCAAACATACTCCAATATTCACAATAGACTGGAATCCAAAATGTACAGCTATACCAAGTGCTATTATTGATTCTGCAAGTGTTTCTGCTTTAGAAGCAATCCGGAAAACCAAGTATACAATATATCCTAGCAGTATTAATACTAATATACCTCCTACTACCCCCAATTCCTCACATATAATAGAGTATATCATATCCGTATGCGCCTCTGGCATTCTTGATTTAATCATTGAACGTCCTAAGCCTTTTCCAAAAGCACCGCCTGACCCTACCGCATACAAACTCTGTAAAACCTGATATCCCTGATTACTCTCATATCGATTGGGATCTATCCATGCCGCTATTCGCCCCACGCGAAAAGGTAGCTCATCTAATTCTGATTGAGAAGGAAGATTAATTGCAATTTTCTTAACATAGCAACATATAAATGTAGTTGCCACCCCAACTACTGTCAAATGCGGCCAAATCTTTTTTGTAGCCACAAATGATACCGCAAATGTAATTACAAGAATTACTGCTGAAGAGGAAAGATCTTTGGATAACAAAAATAACAATAATGTAGGTGCAACACCTGCCAACCACAATATCAGAATTTCAATATATTTGCCTTTATTGCTCAGCTTATATTTCGATAATTTTTCTATGAGCAATGCCTCATATAAAATTACTGATATTTTCACAATTTCTGCTACTTGAAATTGAATTCCAAATACTTGTATCCATCTCTTAGCACCATGAGATTCTACTGCCAATGGAGTCATTAACATAAGTATAAGCACAATTGAAATCCAATAGAAATATTCTCCAAAAATCATGGTCAGATTTCTCATATTTATATTTTGTATAATTGCAAATACAAATAAACTCATCACAATAAAACCAATTGACTTTTTTAATATTGTTGTTGATGCATTGGATGCAGAATACTGCATAACCACACCCAATAGCATGCAAAGAAAAACTGCTGCAAAAAGACTATAATGTGTTTTAATTTGTAGTCTGTATTTATCTCGAAATTTTTTCTTCCTCACTTATCTTCTCCTCTAAGCCTATTTATTTGTATTGCCACAATAACCACAGAATTATTATAAAGACGATTTCTGAATAACTACCACTACAATTAGAAAAATAAACACAATTGTCTGGACATATAATGCAAAGCAACTCATCAAATAATTTTTCTTTCTCTCTGTGTTCTTTACGGAAATAACATTTACAGTTAATTTATCCTCAACGAAAAAATATCGATTGTATGCGTAACAACTAACCACCACAATAAGAAAACCAATTGCCGTCACTACCCACGTAGTTTCATATGTCGAAATCACTGTATAGACCCCCAACGGCAAAATTAGTACCGCTAACAAAGATAAATTGTTTTTATTATGTCGAAAAAACAAAAGACCCACTAACATTCCAAGTATCCACATTATTAATAAGATGGAATTCGAGAATTCTTCGCTTTTTCCTGGAACACATCGAAATGCAATTCTCTGATAGGATCTCAAAAGTAAATATGACATGCATATAATTTCTGTTAAGAATTCGCTCCATTTTTTTGTATTCATATCTCTCATCTCATGTACTCCATTTCTGCATCATTTTACCAAGCAAGATTTGAAAAGAAATTGCGGCAACAAAGTCCAATACTATTTCCAAAACTTTTTTGATTATCTCCATATAATCTTTCATAGATTTCGTCTCTTTGTAACCTATATTCACCTGTCAAAACAGATCAAACTAAATCCGCTGTAATTTCTGCATCATACAATACTCTATGTACATCTTTAGTCTTGAAATCAATTTCTGCCATTCTGTTGCCTCCTTAACTTTCGTTATATATTATTAATCGAAGCCCATTAGATTTTCCCGACAATTTTTATTAACATCTTAAAAGAGCTTTTATTCCTGTTTTATCAAGAATAAAAGCTCTCTATGTAGTAATATAATTTATTGTTACATTTTTATCTAATTTACATCAAACCCTCCAAGGAAACCGTATCCACGATACTTTCCACTCCAATATCCATCATTAAGGCTAGATATCTGAACTTTTCCTCCAGTTGCATGAACAAACTGACCGTTTCCGACATAAATCCCAACATGACCAAAATATCTATTTCCACAACTTCTACATGATCCACCGCCACAGTTTCCAAAATATACAGTTGCACCTACCGGAATATTATCTTTGCTAGATGACTGAATGTAGACATCTCCACTATGTGATGCACAGCAATGATAAGGTCTTTTTCCACCTGCATTTTGATAGCTTTCTTCTACAAATTTCAGACAATACCCATTTGGATAACTACTACCTACCTTATTTTTTAATGAGTCCGCAAGTTTCTGTCCCTTTGTATTATTGGCATAGCTAGACGTTCCATCTGAATATCCACTTCCGTTAACTGTTACAGATGATAAAGAAAATTTCTGTGCTGCGGTATTGTTGCCTTCCCAAACCTGAATATTTGTACCATTCGAAAATACAGCTCCATTTACGTCTAAATACAATCCGCTCTGCTTGTTAATGAAGCTATAGAACCCATCATTTGTTTTTACAATTTTCCATAGCTGATTGTCTCCTCCATGATATTCATACTGTATAACATTGGATCCATTAGATCTACCGCCATTCTCTACATCAAATACAAGATTGGAATGAAGTGCACGAATTGAATAATATCCATTTGACTGCTTCTTAATCAAAAAACCCTGATTCGTCTGGTAGTTATTTTGGAATAAAATAATATTTGCGCAATTAGCTGTTGACGCATCATATACATCAATTACATAGTTTGAATTTCCTGCACTTAAAATCTGATAATATCCATCGGACAAATTTGCATCTGTCTGTGAATTTGAAGAATAGCTTCCCGATACCCAGCCCATCTTATATTTTCCATTACCAATTGGATAAATTATCTGTGTTCTATTATTCGCCTGCCCTGTAATTAACACAGAATCCGAACTATATACACTACCAATTCTCTGATTTCCTGAACTCTTTCTATATACTGTCATATTCTTGCCAAGTTGCACATATGTACTAGAGAAATTTGGATCTCTGAAAAAATTAGATGTCTGTGTATATGCTGTTTTTGATCCTCTTGATGTAGGATATGAAACCTTACACCAGCCAGAATCATATATTTCAAGAATGTTACACAAATCAGATGCCCCCGAAATATAACCACTATATGCACCATTGATGGATTTATAAGTATTTACCTTACCATTAGAAATGGTATAGGTTTTAATTCCTCCCATCGGTGGTACCGTTGCAGCATTTACTACATTTGATAGTGGCTGTAGCATCAATAATACACTCGCAATAATAACTGTAAATCTTTTTATGATTTTCTTCATAGTTATACCTCCTACATATCCGTTAATATGTTCTGATAAAATATGTACCATTTACCAAACCGAATAACGACTTCAAGATCGTAACAATATTTGTTTCACTCCACCTCCCATAACTTATTTACTTCTAAAAATCATTATGGCTTAGTTATTTGTAGTTACACTTTTATAATCGCTGTATTTTTCATTTTCCCGACCTGATTTTTTATTAATCCACAATAGGTTTCTGTAACCCTTTTCTTTCTTCGTCATCATTTATCAAAATAGGAATAGCATTTCCCAGAAAAATCGGGTATTCAAATATAAGCGGTAAATCCTTTACTATGAAAGGATAGCATCTTTCATGAAAAATTAATGTTTCATTTTTCTGCATATGCTGTAACCTGGATACGGAAAGAAGCGGTCGACCATATTCATTTTTTCCCGCCAGGTCACTTATATAATTTAGAAAAGATAATTCATTAGTATGTAAATAAATCAGATTACCACAATTGTCCAACACTGTTTTACTTACATGTTCCCCATACTTTTCAATCATTTGACTATAAGATTGGATGACCAAATGAAATCTTATATTTCTACTTCGTGCAGCTGTTAGCATTGCAGTCAAATCATTAATTTTTGGCATATTACAGAATTCCTCCATAATATAATTGACTCTGATCGGAAGTTTACCTTCATTTTCGTCAGCTTTTCGTAATAATATCTCATAGCTTTGCTTAATAAATAAAGATGCAAGAAAATGATAGGTTGTTTTTTCGTCAGGGATTACCAAAAATACTGCATTTTTGCATATTCCTATATTTTCGATGTTAACACTACTTCTTGATATCATTTCACATAAAGATTTTGAGGATGAAAATATTCCCATTAATTGATCAAATGTGGATTCAATACAAGTTTTAGTATTTTCGGCCGTTAAATTCATAAATCCCGATAAATTCTGATAAATATCATCATCCGCAGGAAGTGCATCAAAGCAAGACTTAACTGTTCCATCTTTTAATTTTCCACTTTTCCATTCCAAGAGAGTGTTTATAGACAAATCTTCTCCAAGTGCCAATATTAGTTTACACAAACCAAGTCCAAGTCTGCCAGCAGATTCATTCCAATACATATCTTTGCTCGCATCTGAACGTTGAAAAAATAATTCATTTATCAAATCATTCAAATTATTGATTGCCTCTTCACGATATGTTCCTCCTCGCTTATACATTCGATTAATTCGTTCCAATGGATCCCATCCATTAGGTGACAAACATGGAGTTCTCCAGTTCAATATCGAAATATTATATCCTTTTTCTCTTAGAAACAGATTAGTTCTTCTAACCAACTCGCCTTTAGGATCAACTATTATCATAGATTCCCCAGCCATTGCTGATGAATATATAAGTGGTAAAACGAACCGAAGAGTTTTCATTGAACTTGTATTCCCAACAAAAAGGGTGTGCGACTCATTGCCATCTATATACAACGTGTCTCCTTCCCTAAATAATATTGGTCCACCTACAATATTGTTTTTTTCTACATCATCCGACATCATCATTTCAGACAAATCATTAAGGAATTCCTCTTTTGTAGCTGTTCTCGAATCATAATATTTCAAACCATTCTCAATCATTTGTCATCTCCTTCATATTTCAAAACCAATATTCTTTTGGGTGTCTTTTTTATATATACCTGGCAATAATGCGATTTCCTCACTTAATATTTCACCAGTATTTTTATTCGTGTTTCTATTAGCTGCAAGCTGATTTATCCACTGTGTAATTGCAACTTCATTGTCAAATATATAATCTTCTCTATCTTCCAAATATGTATGTAATAATTGCTTCCCTTTATCGGTTACTTGAAATCCAATTTTTTGTAATCTATCGATTCCCAAATCCACACACTGCTCAATATTTAATTCTATATATTCCACAGATGCCCAAGGACCAATTAATGAAAAGGCGCGATATAAAAGAGGATGTTGTTCACTTCTTACTGTCTCTATCACAACAAATTGCATATTTTCAAGTTTTCTCAAATAGTCCATAATACTTAATATGGCATGATTAATACCGTATTCTTCCCATTCGTCTGAACATTCTAACAATACAATTCCCCGATACTCATCATAACAGTCCTTTGCGATACTTATTGACTCTCTCAAAGAATCCAAGAAGTTAATAGCCCCCTCTCTTGAGTCAATGTAAGGCATTTCAATAGAAAAATGTTTTACTATTCCTGTAAAAACTCTTTCTCTGCATTCCTCTAAATATTCAATAATCCTATAGGCTAAATGTTCCATGCTATTTGTTGATTTTCCTGAAATATAACAATGAAGTCTATTATCATTGTTCTGAATTTGTTCTACAATACACTTAAATGCAATCTCTTCATTTTTATACATACCCTAACCCATCCTTCCTACTTGTTTTACATATAATCAATCGTGTTTTAGTATTTTTTCCCGAAAAAAAGTAAGCGCAAAATAATTCGACGGATTGCGTTGCCCTAAAAATCAGTCCATAATAATCATTAGAGAATGCAAGCACTTTACTTCATCTTCTGTTGCTAGAAATGATAGATGCGAGCATTTTACTCGATTCGATTTATGGAGGACTACTCATGAGAAGCAAAAAAATACCTGCGGAAGAACAATACCGTCTCATCATGGAATGCCGTCAAAGTGGATTGACAGATCATCAATGGTGTGTGGAACATGACATCAAACCAGGAACTTTTTACAACTGGGTAAAACGATTACGTCAAAAAGGCTGTATGGATTTACCAGCATCAACCGGACACAGTTATAGCGCTCCGGAAAGTCATGAAGTTGTCAGAGTGGATTTTCATGACACTGACACACTTTCCTATGAACAGCCATTAAATATGATCCCGACATCTACGGAAAGAAATAACATTTCCGTGGCAGAGCCAATGAGGCTGTCTGTTGGAAGCTTTCTTCTGACTATCCCAAATGGAACAGATCCACAGCTTTTGGCTCAAACCCTTCACATTATGAAGGAGTTGAAATGTTAGGCGATATCACAGCCGCCGATGAGATTTATATCGTAACAGGCAGAACAGATATGCGGAAATCAATCGACGGACTGTGTGCTATTGTAGAGGATCAACTTCATATGGATCCAAGGCGGAGTGCCCTGTATCTTTTCTGCGGAAAACGTTGTGACAGGATCAAAGCTTTGCTCTGGGAAGCCGATGGATTTGTGCTATTGTATAAACGCATGGAAGTTCAGGGCAGATTCCGCTGGCCTAGAAATCAGTTGGAAGTAAAACAACTGACCTGGCAGCAATTCGATTGGCTCATGTCTGGTCTTGAGATTGAACAACCGAAAGCATTCAAACCGACGGAATGAAGGTGGAAAGTTTCTCTACAAGCCAACAAAAATGTGGACTGTCCCACATACTGCATCATGCCCGCAACCACTTGTAAATACTGGGGTTTCTGCTTCTTTTTCCTTGCTTTTTGTGGTATACTAAGAGCAGAGAAAAAGGAGCAGAAAACATATGGCTGGTAATTCAAAAGATTCAAAAATCCTGGAGTACAAGGACATGATCAACCAACTGAATAAGACAATCACTGCACAGACAGAACTGATCCAGTCTTTACAAAAAACATTGGAAGCAGACCGTCTGGAAAAGGAAACCCTTCGTCAGCAGATCGAATATCTCACGAAGAAGCTCTTTGGCACTTCCAGTGAAAAACGGAAGGATATCGAGGGTCAGCTGAATCTTTTTGATGAAGTCGAGCAGGAAGCAGATCCATCATGGAAACCGGAACTTCCTAATGACATCACGGTTCCGGAACATAAGAGAAAAGCAAGACGGACACATGCGGAACTCTTTAAAAATGTGCCTTCCTGCGACGAGATCATTTCTCTTGAATATTCTTGTGCGGCAGAGCCGCCTGTCCAGTGTAGAGTGAGCCACCTGTCCAGACGGCTTGAGCCACTAGTAATCAAAAATACTTATGCGAGTTTACTCGCGTAATGTTTTGTCTAAACCATAAACTTCTCTCATGG
>JBGVMW010000058.1:0-1982 GCA_045125095.1 Lachnospiraceae bacterium | reverse complement strand
TTAACAAGCGTAAGTGCAGCCAGCAAGAACTATGCTCTTGCTGACAACATTCAGGAGGGTACAATTTTGCATTGCTTTGACTGGACATATAATGACATCAAAGCTATGTTACCTCAGATTGCAGAGGCAGGTTTTACATCGGTTCAGACATCACCAGCACAGCCAGGTGTTGGTTATTATGAAGATAAGCCATCTGATATCTGGTATTGGTTATACCAGCCACTTGGTTATCGTATCTCAAACGATTTAAAAGATAATCCGCTTGGTACCAAGGCAGAGCTTCAGGCATTGTGTGACGAAGCTGAGAAATATGGCATCAACGTAATCGTGGACGTTATTGCAAACCATTTAGCAGGTAAACATGACTATATTGATGATGAATTTAAGAGTTATGATTTATGGCATCATTATGGCGGTGTTACTTCATGGAATGACCGTTGGCAGGTGACACATTGTGAAATCGGCATGCCGGATATTGACACCAATAATAGTTTTGTGCAACAGAAAGTAGAAGCCTATATTCGGGAACTGAAAAGCATAGGCGTAGATGGTATCAGATGGGATACAGCGAAGCATATTTCGCTACCGTCAGAAGGCTGTAATTTCTGGCCAACCGTAACGGATGAAGGTATATACAATTATGGTGAAATTTTAAGAGGACCAGATGACAGCGGAAATAGTGATCACCTGATGTTAGAATATACCAAGTATATGTCTGTTACTGATAGTGATTATGGTAAAGATCTTCGTGATGCCTTTAATAATGGTACTGTATTTAGTGGATATGGTAACTGGGCAGCCCGTGGTGTATCCAATGACAAGCTTGTATATTGGGGTGAAAGTCATGATACATGGTCGAATAATCATGACTGGGGATATTCTAATGAAATGAGCCAGAATGTCATTGATAGAGCTTATGCAGTTGCAGCAAGCCGTGAAGATATTTCAGCATTGTATTTTTCTCGTCCATCTGCAAAAGTAAAAGATGATATTAGAGCTGGTCAGAAGGGAAGTACACACTTCACAAGTCCTGAAGTTGCGGCAGTCAACCACTTCCACAATGCAATGATTGGACAGGATGATTTCTATACAACAGGAAGCAACTGCGCAGTTGTATGCCGTGAACAGGGTGCTGTCATCGTAGCAGGTAGCGGTAGTAATTATTCAGTTACGGTACCAAACGGTGGTTCTCTTACAAAACCAGGTACATACACAGATGAAATCACAGGAAATACATGGACTGTAACATCATCAACTATTTCCGGTAAGATTGGTGACAGCGGTATCGCAGTTATTTACAATCCAACAATTTCTAAGGATCCGGAAGCAACCATCTCAAAAGAAGGCGGTAACTTCAGCACAGATACATTAGAACTTACACTTGGATTAAAGAACGCAACAAGCGGAACATACCAGATTGGAAATGGTTCTGTTAAGACATTTACATCTTCTACAAAGGTTACAATCGGAAGTGACATGTCTTATAGTGATAGCGTAACTGTGAAATTAACAGCTACAAATGGAGAAAAGACAGTTTCTGATTCATTCATATTTACAAAGGTAGAACAGACCGGAAATGTTGCATATTTCTCTTTACCATCCGGATGGGGAGATACAGTATATTGTTATGCATATGACTCTGCAACAGAGACAATTAACAATGGTGCATGGCCAGGACAGAAGATGACAAAAGATTCTGCAACAGGTTACTATGTATATGAAATTCCGGAAAATATTGAAAAGCCAAGAGTTATCTTCTATAACTCAGATTCTAACAGAACTCCTGCAGACATGGAAAAAGGATATCTGTTTGATGAAGAATGTGCATATCTTTTCAAAAATGGTAACTGGAGCCAGTACACAGTTCCTGTAACAAACGGAACGGTTACTGTAAAATATGTAGACGAAAATGGCAATGCAATTGCATCTGCTGAAAAATTAACAGGTAAAGTTGGAACATCTTATTCCACATCAGCAGTAAC
>JBGVMW010000057.1:0-3995 GCA_045125095.1 Lachnospiraceae bacterium | reverse complement strand
AGTAACTACTACTGTGCCATTAGGAAATACTTTAAAGGGAACATTTAACACCAATAATTATTATATTACTCGTGAGGCATTCCACAATAATTGTGTATACACTGCAAATAATAGGGAATTATTTGGCATAGAATTTGTGCATAATCCAGAGGGATATATTCGCTATTTGACGGCTGAGGAGCACTATCATTTCTATTACATTAAGGACCTTTTGGGTAATGTTCGCGAGACGTATGTACACCCCGAAGCGGGGTATAAAGAGTGTATCCAGCGCATGCAGTATTATCCATCTGGTTTGCCATGGGCGGAGACAGCAGGTGCATCAGAGCAGCCATGGAAATACAACGGCAAAGAGTTTGTGGAGATGCACGGCTTGGATGAGTACGATAGCAAAGCACGTTGGTACTATCCTGCAATTTGCCGTACAACTACGATGGACCCGTTGGCGGAGAAGTATTATCCAACCTCACCTTATGTGTGGTGCGGGAATAATCCTATCAAGCATGTTGATCGCAATGGTAAATGGATTGAATCGGCGTGGGATGCAGCTAGTGTTGCGATGGGCATAAGTAGTCTGAGTACTAATGTTAGAGAACATAATATTAAAGACGCTATCGTTGATGGAGTTGGAATCGTACTTGATTTAGCTGCTGTCGCTTTACCTATTGTTCCAGGTGGTGCAAGTGTTGCGATTGATGCTGTTCGATTAGCAGACAAAGCTAGCGAAGCTAACAAAGTTTCCAAAACGAGTATTCTTATGGAAAATGCCCAAAAGGGTCGTGATTTTGAACATCAAGTGGGGGAAATTATTGGAAAGAACAAAGCTAGTCAGGTCACAATAGAAGTAGCAGATGGAACTAAAACAAGAATGGATTTTGTTTCTATCAAAGACGGAGAACTAAAATTAACTGAAGCTAAAAGTTCAACAACAGCCTCGTTAACTCCTAATCAAAAAAAAGCACATCCACAAATTGAACAAAGTGGTGGTACGATAAAGGGGAATAAAGGTAATAATATTGGATTACCACATGGTTCACACATCCCACCAACAAAAGTAGATATTGTTAAACCTGATAATTTAAATTATTAATATGTCCGTAGAAAAGAAAAATATAATAGATTATATTTCAGAAGAAGATGGAAGAAAAGTGCTATCTATATCGGATCATCTTCAGTGGGGGAGTGCATATCATCTTTATATGCTACAGGAGAAAATAAATATGTATTTATCAGCGATTGAAAATGGGCAATTAGCGACTTACTATCCACAGGCAACCAGTGGATTTCTAATCAATTTATATTGTAAATATGAACCTGATGAACAAGGAATAGATTTTTTATGTAAGGTAAAAGATTTCTTGAATGATTTGGGATATGACTTTAGATACACTATTTTGGCTTAGTACCAGCGCATGCAGTATTATCCATCAGGTTTGCCTTGGGCAGAATCAGCAGGTGCATCAGAGCAACCCTGGAAATACAACGGCAAAGAGTTTGTGGAGATGCATGGCTTGGATGAGTACGACAGCAAAGCACGTTGGTATTATCCTGCTATTTGCCGTACAACTACCATGGACCCGTTGGCGGAGAAGTATTATCCAACCTCACCTTATGTGTGGTGTGGGAATAATTTTGTGAGGTTTGTGGATCCGGATGGAATGAAAATTATAATGCGAGATAGCGTTAGCGATACAGAGGTTGAATATAAATCTGGAGAAGAATATACTGGTGATAATGATTATATAGCCAAAGTGTATTTGGATTTGGATGAGCTTAAACAGGATCATCCTGTGGTGGCTGCGATGGTTGAAGAATTAGTGAATAGTGAAAAAACTCACTATATAGAGTCCACCTTAGAATATAATTATCATAAAGCCACATATTCTCAAACCAATGAGAATCGCGTTTTGAAAAATTCAAGTATAAAATACAGCCCTTATAGATACACAACAATAAATGGCGATTTTAGAACTCCTCGAGTAGGGCTAGCACACGAACTGAAACATGCTTTGGATGCTAACAATGGTATACTAAATACAAAACTGATTCTAGGTGTCCCTCTATATGAGATTCTTGCCATCCGAATGGAAAATTTAGTACGTAAGGCTTTAAATGAACCAATGAGAACAACTTATAACGGAAAGGAAATCGATGAAAAGTATCTTAAGTAATATATTTTTGTTGTTGATCTCTATAAATGCCTTTGCTGGCTTTTCTTGGGAAGAAGTATATGAATCTAACAATTGTTTAGTTCCTTGTTATATTAGACATAAAAACAATTGTATACTAGTTCTACGTACTAAAGATGATATTTATCCTTATTTAGCAGAGTGTGGCTATACAAACAACGAAAAGAACAAGGAAATAATCTTCTCTGCAGATACTTTTGAGGTAAGCAGAAACGTGTTTAAGGAATTGATAGATTTTAGAATAACACCAGAAAGTCCGTGGGTAGATAGTGTGCTTCAGAATAATGCATTAGAGCATTTCATAAATAAACATGGAGCATTGATAATATCTAACATTTCCCAACAAGAGGATGATTACATGGTTGCAAAAGCATTTTATGAAGGTTATCTATTTTACCAAGATTGTGAAACAGGATTGTCTGTAAGGCTATTAACTGATGATGTGATAGATTACCTCGTACAAGAAGCTCGTTCAAATGCATCTGTTCACGATGACACTACTTGTACAAAACATGCATTATATAGTTATGATAGGACATGCAATAATGCAAACATGTATAAATTAGCTTATTGCCTAATAAATGGTATGTCAAAGGAATTGTTTGAGACTCTCTTTAACAGCGATAAGCCATCGTTGAATAAGATAACTATATTATTTCAAACAGATGAGTGTGGGTATCCAGCCAAGATTGAAAGAATAGAACAAAGTCGTAGTGTTGATTCCTTGCTTTTTAGACAAATCGAGACAATTTTACTGAATAGTGCAATTCGATTCCAGTTTTTTTGCGGAGATAGTGGGCAGTTGACTCAAGAACAACAGTGGAAATTAATTGAAATAAAAGAAAATACAGCATTGATATGTATCTTTCTTCAGTTCAATATATTAGAATCGCGGATACGTCAAGATTTTAATGTAACATATGAAGAAGAAAAACTTCAATGCAATTGTACTAGATATGATTACTATAAAAAATATATTGATAAGTATATCAATAGGTAATTAAATTAATTTTCATTATGAACCCAATAAAATCATTTTTAGCTTTATCAGCTATTCTCTGCGTATCCATACTATACGCAGAAGACAATAATACCTATATCAAACAACAAGTGGCATACAAAGACCCAGGTGCCAGTGGCAAGGAACTGACTTGGGATTTTGGTATGCTGAGTCCAATCAACGAGGAGTACACCGTAGCGTATTCCATACCCGATAGCAACTATATGCACCAATGGTGCGCTACCGAGCATCGTACACGCTACTACTACACCCTCACCGCCGATACCATTTGGCGCACGGGGTATGAGAACCCAACCACCTTCGTGCGATACCCCCTGCCCGAAGCGGTATTGCGCCTTCCATTGCGCTATGGTGATACCCTCACTACCACCTTTGCAGCCAAAGGCGAGTACGGTCATCGCATACCAATGACCCTATCAGGTACGAATACCATAGAGGTGGACGCACAAGGCAAACTCATCTTGCACGACAATACCTACGAGCAGGTGCTGCGCGTGCATAGCCAACGCCAATACATAGAAAGTGGTTTGGATAGTACCGCTATGTTGGTGGATAAATACCAATGGTTTGCTGCTGAATCCTATATCCCTGTCTTCGAGAGCGTCACCGCCTACGAGATGGTGGCAGACAGTCTGCAGTTGGCGTTCCAAACATCGTTCTACTACCATGTAGAAGATACTACCGATTCTACCCATAAGGAGTTGGCACCAGTAGTAGATGAAAAGGCGGAAGAAACAGCCCCTGCGCTATTAACGAACTTATCCTATCTACCCAACCCAGTAGAA
>JBGVMW010000056.1:0-51244 GCA_045125095.1 Lachnospiraceae bacterium | reverse complement strand
CGCAAGCTCAAACAACTATATTTTCCCGATTAACGCAACAAACAAAATCCCTAAGAACCACTAGACATCTAACCAACAGCCTCTGATAGCAAGCAACAGCCCCTCTCTCTGCCTACCATAACGAAAACGTTAATTGTTATGGCATATCCTTAAGCAGACAATCACGAACCGCTTTTAGTGGAGGTGAAATTGTATACGCAAAATGATAGCAGATTCGGATGGGTAGCCGTCATGATTGACACACCCACAAATCCGAATTTCTCCCAAACATAGAATTCGTATAATTTCCAATAATACAGAACTTAACGGTATAAAATACAAATAAATCAAAAAAATTTTAGATTAATATTAACATTTATCAGATTTTGTGCTATACTTTTGTATAGAAAATGGATTCTCTGTAAGATATATTTGTTTAAATTACATAATTATGGAAATATAGAGGTTCATAGCAGTGTATTGCGACAAAAAATCGAAAATAATGGAGGGAGGGTTACTTTGCCACTTAGAATATGAAAGACAACGTGGCGTTTATGGCAAAGAGACAGATTTTTTGAAAAGTACAAATCTGAACCCAAAAGTTCAGAGCAGAGAGAGAGGTAAATAATTATGGGAAAACAAAAAGCAAAACAAATGGGAATAAAGGAACGGCTGATAAAATCATATATCCAAATAGCAGTGATTTTGAGTGTTGCATCAATAATGAGCGTCATTGTATTGTTTGTGATGTCAGATCGGTATGACCATACATTGAAGAATTATGCCTTTTCACAAGGTGATGTGGGAAAAGCAATGGCTGTGTTTTCAGAAGCCAGAAGTTCCTTGCGCGGTGCTATTGGATATGATGAGCAGGGAGAAATTGATGAGCTGGTAGGTGTTTATGAAGAAAAGAAGGAAGCATTTGCTACCTATATGAAAGATGTTGAAGAGACGATTGTAACAAAAGAAGGACAGATCGCCTTTGATTCTATTGTAAGCCAGGCAGAAGAATACTGGGTACTCAGTGATGAGATATTGAATCAGGGTGCAACCCTTGATGAGGAAGCAAGTGCAACAGCACAGAAAAGAGCGTTTGATGAGCTGGCACCTGCATATAATGAAGTGTATACTGCATTACTTGACCTTATGAATGTAAATGTAGAAAAAGGTGATGCAACACAGCATACAATGATAGTTGTAAAATTTGTTCTAATCGCTATTATCATAATTATTATTGTTGCAGCTGTAGCAATTGCGATGAAGATTGGTAACACTATTGCATTAAGCATACAGAAACCTTTGAAAGATTTAGGAATGAGAATGGACGCGTTTGCCCATGGTGATTTAGATAGTCCATTCCCAGAGACGAATAATGAGGATGAGATATCAAGTATTATTGGTGAATGTAAAAGCATGGCAGAGAATCTGAATGAGATAATATTAGATGAAGAATATTTATTAGGGGAAATGGCAAATGGTAATTTTGCAATTAAGACCAGAGTGGAAGAAAAATATGAAGGACAGTTTCAGGAGTTACTTTTGTCAATGCGTAAGTTGAATCGTCAGTTAGATGGTACACTGAAGCAGATTAATGAAGCTTCTGAACAGGTAACAACAGGTGCTAGTCAGCTTGCAGAAAGTGCTCAGGATTTAGCAGAAGGTGCTACAGAGCAGGCAGGTGCAATCGAAGAATTGACAGCAACAGTAGAGAGTGTAACAGGTATTTCAGAGCAAAGTTTGGAAAATGCAACTATGGCTGCTGGCAAAGCGAAAGCATCTGCTGAAAATGCAAACAAGAGTCAGGCAGATATGGACAGATTAACTGGTGCGATGGAACGCATTATGGAAACATCTAAGGAAATTGAAAATATCATCGTTACTATTGAAGATATTGCATCTCAGACTAATCTTTTGTCATTAAATGCATCTATTGAAGCAGCAAGAGCAGGAGAAGCGGGAAAAGGATTTGCAGTTGTTGCTGACCAGATTGGTAAGTTAGCAAGCGATAGTGCACAGTCAGCTGTGACAACAAAGGAATTGATTGGAAAAGCATTAGAAGAAATTACTTTAGGTAACCAGATTGTAGATAACACTATAAAAATAATGGAAGAAGTTATCAATGGCATGGTGGAATTTGCGGAGGTTGCATCCGGTGCCGCAGAAGCATCACGTGTGCAGACAGATATGTTGAAACAGATAGAAGCAGGTATCGAGCAGATTTCATCTGTTGTACAGAGCAATTCTGCAGCAGCAGAAGAAACATCTGCTATCAGTGAAGAACTTTCTGCACAGGCAATCTCATTAAAAGACATGGTAGATGCGTTTGAATTGCGTCAGGATTAATGCAAGGAATGGAAAACTGTTGATTGCGTATTTATTGCATAATGTGAACGAGATAAAATAAGTATATGTTGAAAAAAGGTGGTATCCACATACAAAATAAGTGTATGTGGATGCCACCTTTCTATATACCAGGAAATCATAATAGTTTATTGAAAAAAGTATTGCATGAAATTTCCGAGTACATCGTATTTTTCATAAAAAAACGTTCTGTTTATAACTGCCCGTTGTTATATTTCTTAATTAAATTCTGAATACGTTCTGTTGGGTCAAGCAATTCGCTGATAGAAGAATCATGATTCAATGTATCAATGATGTAAGCGATGTATTTACTCATATCGCAGTTAACGTACCATGGTTTTTCTAACAGTTCAGGTGTCTGGTAAGTTAAGTTTGTAGTGAGTATACGGTCAATAATACCATTTTCATAAGCTTCATCAAACTTCTGCAAGCCGTTTGTGAAAAGACCGAATGTAGCACAACAGAAAACGCGTTTTGCTTTGCGTTCTTTTAATTCGCTTGCTACATCAATCATGCTGTCACCGGAGGAAATCATATCATCAATGATAATGACATCTTTTCCCTCTACATCGCTACCTAAGAACTCATGTGCAACGATTGGATTGCGACCATCTACCATTTGTGTATAGTCTCTTCTTTTGTAGAACATACCCATGTCCAACCCCAGAACGTTTGCCATATAGATAGCACGATTCATACCACCTTCATCTGGGCTGATAATCATCATATGGTCCGTATCTAATGTTAAATCCTTTATACTTGTAAAAAGACCTTTGATAAATTGATAAGTAGGTCTGACAGTTTCAAAATCTTTTAATGGAATGGCATTCTGCACACGTGGATCATGGGCATCAAACGTAATGATATTGTCTACACCATAGTCAATTAATTCCTGTAATGCGATGGCACAATCTAATGATTCACGAGTGTTACGTTTGTGCTGGCGGCTTTCATAAAGAAATGGAATAATAACATTGATTCGTCTTGCTTTGCCACCTACTGCTGCAATCACACGTTTCAAATCCTGAAAATGGTCATCAGGAGACATATGATTGATTTCGCCACATAAAGAATAGGTAAGGCTGTGATTTAATACATCTACCATAAGATAAAGGTCATAACCACGGACCGATTCATTGATAATACCTTTTGCTTCACCAGAACCAAATCGTGGAACCTGTGCACTTAAGATAAATGAGTCTCTCTGATAGCCTGCAAATGCAAGGGTTCCTTTGTGTTCATTGGTACTTTCCTTACGCCACTTTACCAGATAATCATTGACCTTATTACCAAGTTCTGTACAACTGGCAAGTGGAATCATACCCAATACACCAACTGGGATAGTTTCAAGTTCGCGGTTACTGCGTTGCAACATGATAGTTCCTCCTGTTTTTACATGTAATGTTGAGTGTTGTTTCTTTTATATCATTTTTATTCCGTAAAATCAAGTTTTACGGCGTCTTTTCTGTAAACGGATATCTTCACCTGTCAAACGTATTATTCTGTAATTACCAGTGATTCGAGAAAAAATACGTTCAGAATACAGTGTAGATAAATCACGGACGGAAAGGTTGGTGGAAATTAATGTAGATTTATTTCGCAACAGCCTCTCATTAATACATAAAAAAAGCTGTGAAGTGACAAGGGAATTGTTTAGCTCTGTTCCTAAGTCATCAATAATAAGTAAATCACAGTCAAAAATATGCTCTAAAAAAGAGGTTTGTTCCCTGTCCTCGCTTTTAGAAAATGCCTGTTTTGCCAGCAGATCAAATAAGTCATGGGAAGAGAAGTATATGACAGAAAAACCATTGTCAATTAGGTCTTTAGCAATACAATTGGATAGAAAGGTTTTTCCAACACCTACACTCCCAAGAAGAAGCAGGTTCTGCATCTGTGTTCCAAAATCCTTTGTAAATTTTTTGCATTCCTGATATGCTTGTTTCGCATTTTCTAAAGGGGATGGTTCTTTCCCGGCAGGAGCAGAGGAGTAGTAATCAAAGGAAAAGTTCTTGAAATTTTCTGTCTCCAGTATCTCCTTGATATTGGATTGCATATATAGCATTTCAATCTCTGCTTTGCGAAAACAGTGACATTTTCCATTTTCCGTATAGCCGGTATCCTTACAATCCCGACAGGTATAGACAGGTGTTAAATAATCAGAAGGAAAGCCATTAGTAGTAAGCAATTCCTGTTTACGCTGTTTCAATTGCTGTAATTGTTGTTTGTAGGTGTCCATGTCGGAGTTCCCATCTAACAGCATGGACTTTGCATGGTGCATAGAAAGAGTAGAGATCTCCTCCTCCACTTTCTTATAAGCAGGAACCATTGCTGTTACCTGACGATAACGGCGTTCATTTTCATATCGGTTTTCACGTCTGTTTTTTTCATAAATGCGCATGATAGCATCATGCTGGTAATTCTTAAGGGGCATACCTACCTCGATTCTTGTTGCGTCAGCAACATTAAAATAAGAGGGTTTTGTACAAAGTACAAAACCTATACGAAAAAGCATGCTTTTTCGTATTAACCTCGATTCTTGTTGCGTCAGCAACATTAAAATTTAATTGTGAAGCAATTCACGCTCCAGCGCATCATAATCGTACTCACGCTGTTCAAAATTGTGAAAGCGGTTATTAGATGATGTGGCACGTTCCTGTTTTGCTGCCTGTGTCTGCTTGCCAGACGACAGATAAGTGGCATCGGCAACTGATAAATCAGAAAGGTGATGAATGCCCTTTTGCATCCAGGATTTTAGTATAGAATCCGTATATTCAAAGCTTGGCTGATGAATCTTTTTGATGGTTCTGCTACAGGCTTCTATAATCATGTTCATCTCAAATCCATATTCTTTCAGCCAGCGGTTGATAAATTCCAATTCGACTGGTACAGGATGACGGTTTTTGATACCATACGCTTTTAAAACAGCAAAAGCATCTTTATTATAAGAAACAGCAGCATCCTTTGCATCCTTTACAGAAGTAATGTTTTTCTCCTTCCAGCTTAAAGCAACCTTTTCAATGTAATGCATGCTGACATGTCCACTGCTTACACAATATTCAATCAGATATTCAATTAATTCTGTATTAAATTCCAATGCATCATAAAAATATAAAATAGTATTCATATCGGAAGCACTTAATGGTCTTCCTAAATATTGTTCAATAATGAAGAAAAGCTGACTGATATCTTCTGTATTTTTGAATCTCGACAATTCATCAGCAGAATAATCCTTCTTTTCTGGAAGAACTGGCATATGTATTTCCTCATATACTGGTGTGTCAGCTTCTTTTGGAACAGCTGGTGGCAAAAAGGAAATAGCAGTCAATGTATTACCAGTAAAGTCCAAAGAAAGAAGGGATTCTTTTTCCCAGTAGCGCAGCGCCCGATAAATATCTGCCTGGGTGGATTCTAAAGCATCTGCTGCCATATCAGTATTAACAGGTAGACCAGTCTGGAGATATCTTAAAAAATAAAGATATACTTTTACATATTCTCCGCTGGCTTTGCACATATAATAATCTACAAAGATAGCGGGAAGTGATACGGTCTGGAATGTATTTCCTTTCATTTGAATATTACTCATAGCTGCCTCCTAAATAGCCTTAATAGATACAGTACATTAGTATAACACAACTTTTTTCCCTTTGGTAGTTCAAAATTTGGGAGAAATTCGTTCATTGAGTTTTATAAGAAAGAGTTTTGCTTGCAGAACTCTCACGCCGGGCGCGGTCGCTTACGACATCCTACATTTGCACAAGTGCGCATCATATTTTTTACGTACTAGGAAATCACAACGGTTTATTAGAGTATGTAATACTTGAAATTTCCTAGTATAAAAAAATGGTGGACAATGTGGATAATGTGGATAAAAATGTGTAAAACTTTTTCATATTCATGCGAAACATGCAAAAAATGCATATTTTTGTTGTTATATGTCGAGTTTTGTACATTTATTGTTTTTCACAAGATTTCCACACTCTCACTTTAAAAAAATGTTGATAAGAGTGTGGATAATGTGGATAACTTATTGCCCAAGAAGCTTTTCCCCTATTTTTACTACGTCTCCGGCCCCCATAGTTATCAACAAGTCACCGTGTATACAATTTTGCAATAAAAATGTTTCAATTTCGTCAAAAGTTGGGAAGTAATAACATTCCGTTCCTAATGCAGCAATTTTCTTTAACAAATCTTCCGAACTGATTCCCAAAGTATTTTTTTCTCTGGCAGCATAAATGTCTGTCAACACAACTTTATCTGCTAGAGTCAGTGCTTCTGCAAAATCATCTAACAATGCATGGGTTCGTGTGTAAGTATGTGGCTGGAATACACACCAGATATTTTTGTGTGGATAATTCTGGGCTGCCGATAGAGTTGCTTTGATTTCTGTTGGATGATGGGCATAATCATCAATAATGGTGATACCTGCGATTTCTCCCTTCTTCTCAAAGCGTCGTTCCGTATCACAGTAAGTACCCAGCGCCTGTTTTGCCACTTCAGCTGAGATATTTAATAGATCTGCCAAAGCAAGTACAGACAGGGAATTTCCTACAAAATGTTTTCCTACAATTCCAAGAGAATAGTTACCGGTTTCTGCTCCGTTTTTATAAAGAGTAAAAGAAGGTCTGCCTAATTCATCATAGGTGATATTGTCTGCGGAATAGTCATTTGCTTTATCAAAACCAAATGTGATGACGTTACATGACAAACCATCCGTAATTTCCTGCCAGTTTTCAATGTCACCGTTGATAATAAGTGTACCGTCTTCCGGTAGACGTTCTGCAAAACGTCGGAAAGAGGCACGGATATCATCTAAGTCCTTAAAGAAATCTAAGTGGTCTGCTTCTATATTTAAAATAATACTGATTTTTGGATTAAAGCTTAAAAAGCTGTTTGTATATTCACAGGCTTCCATGACAAAATAGTCACCAGAACCAACACGGATATTTCCGTTAATGGATTTTAAGATACCACCAATGGTCAGTGTAGGGTCAGTATCAGCCGCCAGCAACATTTCTGATATCATGGAAGTTGTGGTTGTTTTTCCATGTGTACCAGAGACGGCGATTGGAAGCTTATAATTCAGCATAAGCTGACCTAAAAATTCAGCTCTTGTGAGCATTGGAATATTCAGTGCTTTTGCCTGGACAAATTCAGGATTGTCAGGATGAATGGCAGCAGTGTATACAACCAAATCAATATCTTCTGTAATATTCGTAGCGCGCTGTCCAATGGCGATCTTGGCACCTGCCTTTTCTAATTGCTCTGTCAGGGGAGACGTCTTCATATCGGAGCCGGATACCGGAAACCCTTCTTTTATAAGAATCTGGGCAAGACCACTCATGCTGATACCGCCGATGCCCATAAAATAAACGTGAATTGGATGTGAAAAATCAATTTGATACATAATGTCACCTTTCTGTCCATTGAATGGACGTAAAATTCCAGTACTATGAATGATACAACCTGCAATAGGTTATTTGCAACTATAAAGAGTAAGAAAGGATGACTGACATATTAATGGACAACCATGCATATACTCTTATAGTGCGCGCATATTCAGCACATATACACAGTATACTCCCTATGTGAAAAAAAAGAAATATTTCTATTAAAAATTTGATAGTTAATTTCAGGAGAGCAACAAATTTTTTTCCTGATAACTGCAATATTCGTATAGATATGTATATAATGAAGTAAATCGACAATTCAATTTGTGAAAATTGTTCACATATGTAAAAAAATGTGGTATACTATTCTTACGAAACGAATAAACATATGTGGGAAAAAAGTACCATTTTATGAAAAAATATAAAAAATGGTATAGAAGTACAAATGTTTCGTGATAGACAGAGTAGAAGCTCCCTGGGGAGTAAAATGACTAGAGTGAGAGGTGATAGTGTGATTAAGAAAGAAATGATTGCCATGCTTCTGGCAGGAGGGCAAGGAAGCAGACTAGGCGTATTGACAAAAAAAGTAGCGAAGCCAGCCGTGGCTTTCGGCGGGAAATATCGTATTATTGATTTCCCTCTAAGCAATTGTATTAACTCTGGTATTGATACAGTTGGTGTCTTAACGCAGTACCAGCCATTAAGACTGAATACACATATCGGAATTGGTATTCCGTGGGATTTAGATCGTAATGTGGGTGGTGTTACGGTGTTACCTCCATATGAAAAGAGCAATAGTAGTGAATGGTATTCTGGTACAGCAAATGCGATATATCAGAATCTTGATTATATGGAGACATATAATCCGGATTATGTATTGATTCTTTCAGGTGACCACATTTATAAGATGGATTATGAAGTAATGTTAGATTATCACAAGCGCAACAATGCGGCAGTGACAATAGCGACCATGCCGGTTCCAATGTCAGAAGCCAGCCGCTTCGGTATTGTGGTAACAGATGAAGACAGAAAGATAAGTGAGTTCCAGGAGAAACCAGAAGTGCCAAAGAGCAATCTTGCTTCTATGGGTATTTACATATTTAGCTGGCCAGTATTGAAAGAAGCATTATTAAAGCTGGCGGACGTACCAGGTTGTGATTTTGGTATGCATGTTATTCCATATTGCCATGAAAAAGGCGAGAGAATGTTCGCATATGAATTCAGTGGATACTGGAAGGATGTAGGAACACTTGGCTCTTATTGGGAAGCAAATATGGAATTGATTGATATTATACCGGAATTCAATCTTTATGAAGAATTCTGGAAGATTTATACAAAGAGTGATATTCTTCCGCCACAGTATATTTCTTCAGAAGCAACTATTGAAAAAAGTATTATTTCAGCAGGTGCAAGTGTTTATGGAACGGTTATCAATTCTGTAATTGGTGCAGGTGTAACAATAGGTGCAGGTACCGTAGTAAAAGATTCCATTATTATGCAGGGTAGCGTAATTGGAAAGAACTGCTCTATGGAAAAAACCATTATTGCTGAAAATGTAACAGTTGGTGATAATGTCGTAATGAATGTTGGTGAGGATATTCCAAACAAGATGAATGCAAAGGTATATTCCTTTGGACTTGTTACAATTGGTGAGAATTCCACCATTCCAGACAATGTTAAAATTGGTAAAAATACAGCAATATTCGGACCGACTGAGCAGAAAGATTATCCGAATGATTTACTGGAGAGTGGAGAGTCTTTAATAAAGGTAGGTGACATGCAATGAGAGCAGTTGGAATAATTTTAGCAGGTGGTAACAATTACAGAATGAGAGAATTATCAAATAAGAGAGCCATTGCAGCAATGCCAGTTGCAGGAAGTTATCGTTGTATTGACTTTGCTCTCAGCAACATGACCAATTCTCATATTTCTAAGGTTGCTGTATTTACACAGTATAATGCAAAATCCTTGAATGAACATCTGAATTCCTCAAAATGGTGGGATTTTGGACGTAAGCAGGGTGGTTTGTATATTTTCACCCCAACCATTACAGCAGACAATGGTTATTGGTATCGCGGAACAGCAGATGCAATATATCAGAATCTGACATTTTTAAAGAATAGTCATGAACCATATGTTGTAATTGCTGCCGGTGATGCAGTGTATAAGATGGATTATAATAAAGTATTGGAATATCACATTGCAAAGAAGGCGGATATTACTGTTGTCTGCAAGGATATCAATCATGATATGGATGCAGAGCGTTTCGGTATTCTTAAGTTGGATGATGATGGAAGAATTGTTGATTTTGATGAAAAACCAATGGTAGCAACTTCCAATACGATTTCTTGTGGTATTTATGTTATCCGCAGAAGACAGTTAATTGAGTTAATCGAAAAGAGTGCCAAGGAAGATCGTCATGATTTTGTTCGTGATATTTTGATTCGTTACAAGAATATGAAGCGAATCTATGGATATAAGACAGAAGATTACTGGGAGAATATTTCAACAGCAGAGGCGTATTATAAGACAAATATGTCGTTCTTACAGCCAGAGGTTAGAGATTATTTCTTCCATCAGTATCCGGATGTATATTCTAAAGTGGATGATTTACCACCAGCAAAATATAATCCGGGTGCCAGCGTAAAGAATAGCCTTATATCAAATGGTTGTATTGTAAATGGTACAGTGGAGAATTCTGTATTGTTTAAGGATATTTTTGTTGGTAATAATTGTGTTATCAAGAATTCGATTATTTTAAACAATGTATATATTGGGGATAATACTTACATTGAAAATTGCATTGTAGAGAGTCGTGATACTATCCGTGCTAATGCTACTTATATTGGTGAGGACGGTATTAAGATTGTAGTTGAGAAGAATGACAGATATGTGATTTAAAAATATAGTGTCATTTGTCTGGAGAAGATATACAATAATACAAATAGCAGAATAAAACCGGTCATTTCATGTCGGGGGATAGAAATGGCCGGTGTATAATACAATAGGAATGTATTAGGAAAGAGAAGGGGGAGCTCTATGAATATAACAGATGTCAGAGTACGTAAAGTAACAAAGGAAGGCAAGATGAAAGCCGTTGTGTCAATTACATTGGATGATGAATTTGTAGTTCATGATATTAAGGTAATTGATGGGGAAAAAGGTTTATTTATTGCTATGCCAAGTAAGAAGTCAGCAGATGGAGAATATCGTGATATTGCACATCCGATTAATTCTGATACAAGGGACAGAATACAGCGCATTATTTTAGAAAAATATGAACAGGCATTAGCAGAAGCCGATGAAGCGGAAGCTGAATAATATGAATATAGAGAATGAGGAAACAGTGGGTGACCACTGTTTTTTCTTTACATATTTTAAGGGTTCGTGTAAAATAGGTAAAGACTGTCTAGAAAGGGCAAGGTGAAGACATGTATATCATTGCAGGTTTAGGAAATCCTACAAAGGAATATGAAAATACAAGGCATAATGCCGGTTTTTCTGTCATAGATACATTAGCAGAGAAACATGGAATACGATTGATAGAAACAAAACATAAAGCGTTGTATGGAAGTGGTTACATTGAAGGGCAGAAAGTTCTGCTGGTAAAACCAATGACATTTATGAATTTAAGCGGCGAAGCGATAGCATCGCTGGTTAATTATTATAAAATAGATCCAGAGGAAGAACTGGTTGTCATTTATGATGACATCAGCCTGGCACCAGGACAACTGCGCATTCGCAAAAAAGGAAGTGCAGGTGGTCATAATGGCATAAAAAATATTATTGCCAGATTGGATACACAAGTATTTAAACGCATCAAAGTAGGCGTAGGTGAAAAGCCAAACGGTTGGGATTTGGCAGATTATGTGTTAGGTCATTTTTCAAAGGAAGAAATGGAGGATATGAAGCAGGGTTATTCGGAAGCCGCAGAAGCCGTATCCTATATTGTCCGGGAAGAGATTGATGCCGCAATGAATTTGTATAACAAGCGGAAATAAGCAACGATAAAGGAGGGAGTACACATTGAATACTTTTACTGATACCATCAGGCAGCTAACTGAATACGAGGAAATATGCAAAGCACTTGCGAAACAAAATGGAATTGTACAGGTATCCGGCTGTGTAGAATCCCAGAAAGTACATTTTGCAGAAGGAATTGCTGAGCAGTATCCGTACCGTCTGCTTATCACTTTTGATGAGCAGAAAGCAAAAGAAATGTACGAAGATATGCGATTGTTTCAAAAGAATGTATTTTTGTATCCGGCAAAAGATTTTATTTTTTACAATGCGGATATCAAAGGCAATCTGTTGGTGAAACAACGAATGGAAGTGATTCAGGCGTTGCTAGGGGCAGAGGAAGCAACTGTCATTACCACCATTGATGGCTGTATGGACAGCCTTGTGCCAAAAGAATATTTTGAGAAGCATAAGATACAGATTACGTTAGAATCCCTGATACAGACAGCAGATTTAGAACGGCAGCTGGTAGAAATCGGTTATGAGCGAACGGGACAGGTAGAGGAACCTGGTCAGTTCGCTATTCGTGGTGGCATTATAGACATCTACCCTTTAACAGCAGAAACTCCTATTCGTATAGAGTTGTGGGATGAAGAAGTGGATTCTATTCGAAGCTTTGACAGCAGTAGCCAGCGTTCCATAGACAATCTGACAGAAATCTGCATTTATCCGGCAACAGAACTGATTCTGGAAGAGGATAGACGGCTGACTGGTGTAAAGCAGATGGAGTCAGAAGGAAAAAAGTGTGTGGAGACGTTGCGAAAAGAAATGAAAACCGAGGAAGCACACAGACTAAAGGTGTATGTGGAGCAAATGTGCGAAGAGCTACGGGAGCACATGAAAGTCAATGCGGACAGTCTGGTGCATTATTTTTATGAAGATACCGTTTCCTTATTAGAGTATTTCCCTAAGGATAAGACTTTGTATGTGTTAGATGAGATTACACGGTTAGAGGAAAAGGGAAAAGCTGTTGAATTCGAATTTCGGGAAAGTATGATGCAACGGTTAGAAAAAGGATACATTCTTCCGAAACAGGCAGAGTTATTGTTTACCATGGAGCAGGTTCGTAGTATGTTAGGCGGCCGCAGGGTACTGGCGCTTTCTACGTTAGAGCCTAAGGCTGGTTCGTGGAAGCTTAGCACGAATTGTCAGATTACGGCAAGCTCCATTGTCTCTTACAATAACAGTTTTGAAACATTGCTAAAGGATTTAGAGCGATATAAGAAAAATGGGTACCGTATGATTCTGTTGTCTGCCTCGCAGAGCAGGGGCAAACGATTGGCAGATGATTTGTTGCGGGAGGGCATTACCTGTTTTTATTCTGAGACAGCAGATAAAGAATTAAAAAATGGTGAACTGATGGTGACAGGTGGCAATATACATAGAGGCTATGAGTACCCACTCCTTCGGTTTGTAGTCATTGCAGAGAGCGATATATTTGGCAGTGTGAAAAAAGCAAAGCGCAAGCGTAAAATCTATGAAGGACAGAAGATTAACAGCTTTGCAGAATTGCAGCCGGGAGATTATGTGGTGCATGAAAATCATGGTCTGGGTGTATATCGTGGAATTGAAAAAATCACAGTAGACAAAGTGACGAAGGACTACATGAAAATCGAGTATGCGGCTGGCGGGAATCTCTATATTTTAGCAACCCAGTTTGATGTGATTCAGAAATACGCTGGCGCAGATGCGAAAGCACCAAAGCTGAATAAATTAGGTTCTAGGGATTGGCAGAAGACAAAGACTAAAGTAAAAAAAGCTGTAGATGAGGTGGCAAGAGACTTAGTGGAACTGTATGCAGCAAGACAGCAGAATAATGGCTATGTGTATGGAGAAGACACTGTCTGGCAGAAGGAATTTGAGGAAATGTTTCCTTATGAGGAGACAGAGGACCAGTTAGCTGCCATTGAAGCCACCAAAAAGGATATGGAAAGCAACAAGATCATGGATCGCCTGATTTGTGGAGATGTGGGTTATGGTAAGACAGAGATTGCCATTCGTGCTGCCTTTAAAGCGGTTCAGGAGGGGAAACAGGTGGTATATCTGGTTCCTACCACCATACTGGCACAACAGCACTACAATACATTTGTTCAGAGAATGAAAGATTTCCCAGTGAATGTTTCACTGTTATCCAGATTCCGTACCCAGGCAGAGCAGAAGAAAACCTTAGAGGGACTAAAAAGCGGAATGGTGGATATTGTAGTGGGAACCCACCGTGTATTGTCCAAAAACATTGTGTATAAAGATTTAGGCTTGCTTATTATTGATGAGGAACAGCGATTTGGTGTGGCTCATAAAGAAAAGATTAAGAAGATGCGCGAAAATATTGATGTGCTGACGTTGACAGCAACACCAATTCCGCGAACACTTCATATGAGTCTTATTGGTATTCGTGACATGAGTGTGTTAGAGGAACCACCAATGGACAGAATGCCGATTCAGACTTTTGTTATGGAATACAATGAAGAAATGATCCGGGAAGCCATTCACAGGGAACTGGCACGAAATGGTCAGGTATTTTATGTATATAACCGTGTCAATGATATTGATGAGATTACGGGCAGGATTGCGGCACTTGTGCCAGATGCCAATGTGGCCTTCGCTCATGGACAGATGCATGAGCGTGAATTAGAAAACATCATGTATGATTTTATTAATGGGGAAATTGATGTGTTGGTATCCACTACGATCATCGAGACAGGAATGGACATTTCCAATGTAAATACCATTATTATTCATGATGCAGATACCTTGGGATTGTCCCAGCTGTACCAGTTAAGGGGACGTGTTGGACGTTCGAACAGAACTGCATATGCCTTTTTGATGTATCGGAGAAATAAGTTGCTGAAAGAGACTGCAGAAAAACGTTTATCAGCAATCAGGGAATACACGGAACTAGGAAGTGGATTTAAGATTGCCATGCGAGATTTAGAAATTCGTGGAGCCGGTAATTTGCTTGGTGAGCGCCAGTCCGGTCATATGGAAGCGGTAGGGTATGATTTGTACTGCAAAATGTTGAATGAAGCAGTTCGTCATTACAAAGGCATGGAGGTGGAGGATGATTTTGAAACTTCCATAGATATTCATGTGGATGCGTTTATTCCACCAGGCTATATTGCAAATGAGCAACAGAAGTTAGATATCTACAAACGCATTGCAGCCTTAGAAAGTGAAGAAGAATGCGAGGAAATGTTAGAAGAACTGTTAGACCGTTTTGGTGAACCACCAAAGGCAGTGGATAATTTGTTAGAAGTAGCAAGAATCAAGGCAGCAGCACATAAGCTGTATCTTGCAGAAATTGTACAACGTGGCGATGAATGGCAGTTTACATTGTATGAAAAGGCAAAGATTAATCCGGCAAAAATACCGGAAGTACTGAAAAACAGCAAGGATGAGCTTGCGTTTACGATGGAGCCGGTGCCTCATTTCCTATATAAAAGAGGAGGGATGGCGAAATCGTCGTCAAAAGTAGTAACACCGGTAAATACAGGTCGTTATCGTGTGAAACGCCCACAGCCTGTTACAAAACCTGCAATGGAAAAGGATAAGCGTGATACGGTAGAAATTGTGAAAAACGTGTTAAATCAATTAAATGTATTGCTTGAGCAATAAAAAAGAAGTATAATTAAGCCTTGGGTAAAAGTTTACCTATTGAGAAGAATAAATTCGGAGGTTGCATATGAGAAAGAAGTTATTGGCGGTGCTGGGTCTTACATTGGCACTTAGTACAGGAATTACAGGTTGTGCAGGAAATGGTAGTGTAGCAGCTACTATTAATGAAACAGATATTACATTAGGCGAAGTAAAAACATATGTTAAGTACCAGCAAGCATTATATGAGCAGTTATATTCCGTATATTTAGGTCAGGAAATTGATTGGTCAGAGGTGACAAACGAAGAAACAAAAGAGACAATGGGTGAGACCATGGTTGCAGATTTCCTTGAGGAGTATAAGGAAATGGTAATTGTAGCATCTCATGCATCTGATTATCAGATTTCTCTGTCAGAAGAACAAAAGAAAGAGATTGAAGAAGCAGCAAAGAAATTTATCGAGGCGAACAGTAAAGCAGCTCTTAAAGATATGGGGGCTACAGAAGATACCGTAATTTCCATGTTGACTTACATGACATTACAGCATCTTGTAGAGCATGAAATGCGCGATACTGCGGATAAAAACGTAACAGATGAGGAAGCTGCACAGAAAACGATTTCTTATGTGACAATATCTAAAGAAGGTACAGAGCAGGACGAAGAAGGAAATACAGTGGCATTAACCGAGGAAGAACAGGCTACTCTTAAGGAAACAGCAGAAACAATCAGCAAATCCGGTGATGATTTTGATACGGCAGTACAAGATGCCGCTTATAGCGTTCAGACAGAAAGCTATGGTGAAGGCGATCGTGGTATATTAGAGGAGACGGTATATGAGGCTGCTGATGCATTAAAAGAGGGAGAAATTTCTGGCGTTATTGAGACAGATACCATGTACTATGTAGTGCGCATGGACAGTTTGTATGATGAAGCAGCCACAGAAGAACGAAAAGCAGAGATTATCGAGGAACGTGAGCAGGCAGCTTATGATGAACTCTATAAGCAGTGGTCAGAATCTGGGGAATTTAAGACAGTAGACAGAGTATGGGCTTCCATTGTTCTGAAAAATAAATATACCATTGTATCTGATGAAATCGAAAGCATAACAGATGGAGATGCTACCAGCACTGGTGATACAACCAGCAACGGAGAGGCGGAATAACATATGAAGCTTTATATGATACGTCATGGCGAGACTGCATGGAACAAAGAGCGTAAGTTGCAAGGACATGCAGATATTCCATTAAATGAAAATGGACGTACGCTGGCTGCGGTAACAGGAAAGGCATTAGCCGATATTTCATTTGATTATGTATTTTCCAGCCCGCTAAAGAGAGCTGTGGAGACAGCTGAACTTGTATTGAATGGCAGAAAGATTCCTATCCGGACAGATGAACGAATTCAGGAAATCGGTTTTGGTGAATATGAAGGAATCTGTATGAATGACGAGTCTGCCGATCCGGAATTTGAAAAGTTTTTTGTGGCACCGGAGCAGTATAAGCCGCCAAAGGGCGGAGAAACTCTTGCCCATGTGCGGGAACGTACCGGTGCATTTTTAAAAGAACTGGCAGAAAATCCGGAATATCAGGATAAGACAATTTTGATTGCAACCCACGGGGCAGCCATGAAAGGTCTGATTACTAACATAACCGGTGAACCGCTGAGTGAATACTGGCGGGGTGGTGTTCATAAAAATTGTGCTGTTTCCATTGTGGAATATCAGAATGGTGTATACACATTGATATCTGAAAATCAGGTATATTATGAATAAATGGTAACCTATGAGTGTACTGAATAGTTACGAATACATAAAACAAGGAGGATGCAGTTATGCATAAGACAATTTCAACAGATAAGGCACCAGCAGCAATTGGTCCTTATTCTCAGGCAGTAGAATATAATGGAATGATTTATACTAGTGGTGTGATTCCAGTGAATCCGGCAACTGGTGAAATCCCGGAAGGTCCGGAAGCACAGGCTAGACAGGTAATGGAAAATGTTAAGAACTTAGTGGAAGCTGCCGGAAGCAGTATGGACAAGGTAATTAAGACATTAGTATTCATTAAAAACATGGACGATTTCGGAACCATCAACAATGTGTACAAAGAATACTTTACTGGTGATTTTCCGGCACGCTCCTGTGTAGAAGCAGCACGTATTCCTAAGGATGTGCTGATGGAGATGGAAGTAGTAGCATATAAATAATATATTGGTTAAGAAGAGCCCAGAGCAGATGATGTTCTGGGTTTTTTTCATATGCCAGTATATAAAAAGTGATGCGCACGAATTTGAAAGGAAGGTGCACTGCGTGCCAAATTCGGCGCGAAAAAGCGTGCAAGCATAATAACTAGCTGGATTCGCGAGAGCATGCATGTATGATTTGTTCAGTTCATGCAACCTTTTGGATTGTCATTTAGTATTTTATATGTAGGATTAATTTACTATGATTAACGCAGACAGGCATTCTTGACAAAAAATGTCACATACTATAGAATGAGTTGGGTATTTTGCGTTTATGGTGGTAAATTATGAGAATATACCCGGATATGTGGGTGTATAAAGTCATAATATGCAGAAAGGAAGTTATAAAATGAAGGAAATAATATGCAATGATCAGATAGATGAGTTTGAGGCTCGTATTCTGAAGGTATATGAAGAGATCGGAAAACATTTTTATGAAGAAAATAAGGATAAAACGTTCACAGATACTGTATATACAGAATGCTTTGCAAAAATTGCCCAGGTAAACAAAGAAAAAGAATATTTAGAAATCAAAGAATTATTGAAGCAGGGCTTGCGTAAATGTGCGAATTGTGAAAGTCACATTACAATCGATAGCATATACTGTAATAAATGCGGAATCAAGTTAGAACCGTTACCAGAAGAATTACTCGAACAGCCGGAGGCAGAGGTCGAAGAAGTAACAGTTCCTAAATGTGTTGCATGTGGCTTTGAGTTAGAAACAGATGATGTTTTTTGCCCAAATTGTGGGAAAAAGCAATCCTAAAAAAGAAAGATATATATAGGAGGAGAAGCAAATGTTTTGTAAAAGTTGTGGTAAACTTTTAAAGGAGGCAGACAAGTTTTGTAGTAAGTGTGGTGCTTCTGCTGAAGTGAATGTGGATGAGACACTGGTAAATGACAAGGTGGAAGAAACTTCGGCATATGCTGAGGTAACAGAAACACCAGCAAATGATGCTGTGAAAGAAGCACCGGCATATGATGAGGTAACAGAAACACCAGTGAATGCTACTGAGGACCAGGCATCAGTAGAGGATAGTCTTCCGAATACAGGTGTAACAGAGAAATTGGATGCAACTCCAAATGAAACAAGTGCCCAGATGTATTATGGTACAGAGAATTATGGATATCATATTCCACCAGAACCACAGAAGAAAAAAAGGTCAGCAGGTAAAATCATTGCTGTTGTGGCAGTAGCAGCAGTTATTGTTGTCGGTGGTGTAGGTGTGGTAAATGCATCTGCAATCAACAATCTTGTAAAGCAATCCTTTTCTTCGCCAGAATCTTATTTTCAGTATGTAGAAGAAAAACAGGTGAAGGAAACATCATCAGCAGTTGCAGATTTGTATGGAAGTTATTTAGAGCGGTACGAAACATTAGATACGAAGAGTACGAGTGGTGAGATGAAGATAGAATTAGGAGCAAATGCACGTGCAATGTTGCAGGCATTAACAGCTACAGATATGTCTTTCTTAGAGAATGCAACTATCACATACGAATGTGGATATCAGGAAAACGCGATGGGGCTTAACCTGGGTATGTTGATTGGTGATAAGCAGGTAATTTCATTGGAAAGTTTATTAGACATGGAAGGCGGTATGGCATATTTCTTAATTCCGGAATTATCGAATCAGTATCTGAGCACACCATTAGATATGTCAGAGGTAGACGTATCTGCGAATATGAACCAGATGTCTGAAGCAGTTAAAATGATGCCGAGTGCAGATGTAGTAGAAGACCTTTACCTGGATTATTATACAACTGCTATTTCCTGTATTGATACTGTGGAAAAACGCAGCGAAACAATCGAAGCAGGTGGAATTTCACAGAAGTGTACCGTTTTAACAGCAACTATTGACAACGAGACTGCAAAGGAAATGGTAGAGGTAGTTTGTACAAAGTTAAAAACTGATAAAAAGATTGAAACGGTAATTAAAGATTTTGCAAATGTAGAAAATGCAATGGTAGAAGGATCCGCAGATGGAGAGACTATGTATCAGGAATTTGTTCAGGCTATGGATGAGAGCTTAGCTTCTGTTGACAGCCTTGCCATGGATGAGAACATAACCATGACAATATGGGTGAATGCGAAAGGTGAAATCGTAGGTAGAGACGTTCGTGTTTCTGATGCGGAAGTAAAATATATGGCACCAAGTAAGGGCTCCAAAGTTGGTTTCCAGGCATCTATCACAGCAGATGGGGAAAATTATGCAATCGAAGGAAGCGGAAAGGTTTCCATGAACAAGTTGTCTGGTGAATATGCAATTTCTTCAAACGGAACAGATTATGTAAGTTTAGAAGTAAAGGATTATGATGTAAAGAAAATGAAAGATGGCTATTTCAATGGTACATTTACATTATCTATGACATCAGAAGGAAGTAGAGCATTGACAGAAACAGCTATGACAGCAAATTATGATTTGCAGTTTGATTGTAAGTCCTCAAAGGATTCTTCTGAGATTAAGATTTCAGTTCTATCTTTGGACCAGTTAATGGGAGCACTTACCATTACATCGAATTTGAAAGATAAGGTAGATGTCACATTGCCTTCAGCAGAGGTAGTTGTATCAGCTGAAGATGAGACGGCACTTATGAACTGGATATCTTCTGTTGACTGGGCAGGCTTTACAGCAAGCTTACGGGAAGCAGGATTGCCTTCAGAGTTAGTGGATAGCATTGAGAGTGCGACAAGCAGTTTATCTGTATATAGTAATTATTAAAATAGAGTAACGATTCAGAACCTTCATTGGTTACCAGTTTAACCATGAATTACATTCATAGTGAAAAGCAAAAATCCAATGGAAGTTTACTTCGATTTGTAAAACGCAATTGCAGTGATGGATGTTTGTCTACTACTACTATGTTTTCATAGGGATTGGGCTATACATACAGTCCTATCCTGAACAGATACAAAATGTATACAATGTAATAAAATTATTTGGATTGGCAGCGATAGTAGGATATGCGGTATTCTAGTGTCGTTGCCAATTTGTAAATATACGTCTTTGTAACGGTGATACTGCATTAAATAAAGTAGGGAGGTTTATTGATTATGAATATGGAGCTTCACAATATTCAGAAGAATTATAAGAAAAAACAAGTGCTTCGTGCGATATCTTTACAGACAAATCCAGGTTGCTGTATTGGTATTTTAGGGGGAAACGGAAGTGGAAAATCTACCTTACTTTCGATACTTGCAGGAGTACAATCCTGTAATAACGGTTCCTTTCTATGGAAGGGAATCGATTTATTAAAAGATGGTAAGGCACGCGCAGAACTGGTGGGGTATGTACCACAGGGAACGCCTTTGTTGGAGGAACTGACAGCCTGGGATAATCTGCTGCTATGGTATGATAAGAAAACATTGAAGCAGGAATTAAAAAATGGAGTTCTTGCAATGCTGGGTATAGGAGAGTTTTTAAAGACTCCTGTAAATAAAATGTCTGGTGGAATGAAAAAGCGCGTATCGATAGGATGTTCTGTTGCAAGAAAACCACAGATACTATTGTTAGATGAGCCAACGGCAGCTTTGGATTTAGTGTGTAAGGCGCAGATTTATCGATACCTTGCAGATTACAAAAAGAGAGGCGGTATTATCGTACTGGCAACACATGATGTACAGGAGTTAGCGTTATGTGATGTCTGGTATATTTTAAAGGATGGTGTGTTGGCACCGTATCAATATGATGGTAATATACAGCGTTTGGCAGAGTATCTGTAGAGAGATGAGGGCGTAAGCATGAAGAAATTTATGAGGTACCTGATGCTGCAAGGTAAGAGATCTGTTCGGGCGTTTCCGGCTATTTTTGGAGCTACTGTTTTGCTGGTGGCAGGATTGTCCGTGCTTGTGTTGCTGTTATTTCATATAGACAGCTCGGAGGACAGTAAACAGAAAATACAAATTGGTATTGTAGGTGATGTAACAGATAGTTATTTAGAACTGGGAATCTATGCATTGCAGAATATGGATGATACCCGATATACTGTGGATTTCTATACGTTGACAGAAGAAGAGGCCAGAAAAAAATTAGAAAATGGAGAATTGACCGCATATATTCGTATTCCAGAGAGTTTTGTAGAGTCTGTTATGGTGGCTGAAAATAAAACGATTACCTATGTAACAGCAAGCAGTGCTGTGAATTTTGGTTCTATTCTGATGCAGGAACTGGTAGATGTGGTTTCTAATTTGTTGGTGGAATCTCAAAACGGAATCTATGGTATGCAGGAATTTGCAAATAAATATGGATTACCGGAAGATGTGTTCTGGGATGCTACCATGGATATGAATAAGCGGTATTTAGAATATATTTTATATAGAGGAAATCTCTACGATATAGAAGTGGTGGGGGTATCCAACCAGTTGTCTATGACAGGCTACTATGTGTGTGGTATTGTGTTGCTCTTATTTTTATTATGGGGTATAAATGGAAGCACCTTGCTCATTAAGAAAGATTTTGCGTTGACAAAAATGTTAGCGTCTAAGGGGCAGAGTGTTACGAGTCAGGTATTAGGGGAATATCTTGCATATTTAGGACTTATGGCGGTAAGCCTTATGAGTATGATAAGCATATTACTTTTGGGCATTCAGAAGTCAGGGGTAGTGATTCCGGAATGGATTCAGTATGGCGAAAGTAGTATGTATCGTTTTCTTGTGAGTGTACTACCGGTTCTTATAATGATTGGAGCGATGCAGTTTCTGATGTATGAGCTGACATCAGAATTTGTAAGTGGCGTGTTATTGCAGTTTGTTGTAGGTATTGCACTGGCATATCTTTCCGGCTGCTTATACCCAATCAGCTTTTTTCCAGACAGTATACAATTGTTAGCAGATATCCTGCCTACTGGTATGGCATTGCGTTATATGAATCAGATTATGCTGGCAGAAACAGCAGTGATGCAGGGAATCGGAGTGATACTATATAGTATTGCCTTTCTTGTGTTAGCGATTTTCGTTCGTCGAAAAAGAATGGTAAAGGAGGCATAATGATGGAAAAGATACGAAGAATAGCTGTCTGGTATTATCTGCTGAATAAACGTCTGCTAAAGAAACGCAGTTTCCTTATATTACTCTTGCTGGTTCCACTTTTGGTATTTGGAATGCGGATAGTATCAAAACAAGATAGTGGAGTGCTTACAATATTACTGTGCTCCTCTGAGACATCGGATGATTTGCCCAAGGAAGTGGTTGATAAGCTTGTGACATCGAAAAGTGTCATACAATATGTAACTGCAGATTCTGAAGAGGAAGCATATGAAGCAGTACGAAGAGGTGAAGTAGATGCGGCATGGATATTTCCGGAAAATATGCAGGAACGAATGGAAGCCTTTGCAGCAGATTTTCTCAAAAATCCCGGCGTAGTTACAGTTGTGGAAAGAGAAGACAATGTGTTTTTGCAGTTGGCAAGGGAAAAGTTATATGGGGAACTGTATGATTGGCTATCCGTTGCCATTTATAAAAATTATGTAACAACGAAATTAGGAATAGAGGGAGATGTTACAGAAGAAGAATTTCTTTCTGCGTATGAGGTGAAAGAGATAAAAGACAATCTGTTTGATTTCGCGTTTTTGGATCCGAAAGAAGACGCTGCTGGCATGGAAAATGTGCATTATCTGTTAGCACCGGTGCGTGGCTTACTGTCTTTGGTTTTGATTCTGGTTGGTCTGGCATCTGCACTATATTATCAACAGGATAAGAGAGATGGAACATTTGCCTGGATGCCGGTAAAGCGACGTTTCCTGTTTGCATATGGATATCATATGATTGCGCTATTGGACTGTGCTGTTGTAGTTTTGCTTGCATTATATGGATCCGGTACATTTCTTTCTCTGGGAAAAGAAGTGTTACTTATGTTTTTGTATAGCATGATGTGCGCAGGCTTTGCACAGATTGTAAGTAGATTGTGCGCAACGTCTCAGAGATTAGCAGCGTGTATACCGATATTGTTGTTGGTCATGCTAGTGCTTTGTCCGGTGTTTTTTAGTGTGCAGGGGATGCGGGTGATACAATATTTGTTGCCACCATTTTATTATTTGCAGGCAGTACACAATACAACAATCTGGTATCAAATGGGAATATATATTGTTGTGACTTTTGTAATCGGAAAATGTTTGGATAGAATAGCATAATATTTAGGTATTTGTGAAAGTATTAGTTTGCAAACAGCTACTAAAAAAGGGGAATGATATATGAAGTATATGGATTTTCATTGTGATACGCTGACCGTATTGCAGTCACCACAGGACAGATTAAATAAGAATTCGGCAAATGTGGATTTAGAGCGGGCAAAGCACAGATTTTCGCAGTATGTACAAATATTTGCATTATGGAAGGATGGGAAAAAGATCAAGGGTAACAGAGAAGATGAATTCCTGCGGTTGTATGGGAATGCTACCAGCTTATTACAAAATGCGGAAGATTTCCGGTGGTGCCGTGATAAAGTGGAGTTGTCATCTGCCATTCAGGATAATGCACATTGTGGGTTATTGGCGATTGAAGATTTATCAATTATGGGAACGCTGGCAGAGAACGTGGAAAGGTATTCTATTGGCAGTGTAATGCTGACTTGGAATTATGAAAATGAGTATGGTTATGGTGCTGTTGCAGATAATGAGAAAGGATTAAAGCCAAAAGGCAGAAAGATGGTGCAGTCATTGCAGCAGAAGGGAATTCTTCTGGATGTGTCCCATTTGTCCGAGGCAGGTTTTTATGATGTGGCAAAATTGACAGAAGGCCCATTTCTGGCAAGCCATTCCAATGCGTATGCGGTGTGTCCTCATGTGCGAAATCTAAGAGATGAGCAGATTCGCATATTGATAGAGCGCAAGGGATTGATGGGATTGAATTGCTACCGGTATTTTATCGAGCCGGAGGGCAATTGTGACCGGTTCACTCTCGTGAAGCATGTGGAGCATGTGCTTTCCTTAGGAGGTGAAGACATACTGGTGTTAGGATGCGATTTTGATGGCAGCGATAATGAGTTCCCGAAAGGAATAACCGGGATTGAAAGTATGGGTGCATTGTATGAGTTGCTGTTAAAGGAAAATTATAAGGAAGATATTGTACGGAAGATTTTCTTTGAAAACGGGAATGCATTCTGGGCAAAAAATGGAAGAAAGTAAATGACTCGAAAACCTTTGCATATAAGCTGATTTTCGAAAAGAAATAATAAAAAACAGTTGCATTTATAAGAATCTCTGGTACAATAGGAAAATGTGTAAACAATGACATTGAATGTACAGCGCAGCTGACAGAGGAAATGCAGGAGGTAAAAAAATGAATGTAACTATGCTAAAGAGCAAGATTCACAGAGCAGTAGTAAAGCAGGCAGAATTAGATTATGTTGGAAGTATCACCATTGACTCAAAGTTGATGGAAGAAGCTGGAATCTTAGAGTACGAAAAGGTACAGGTAGTAGATGTAGAAAATGGAAATCGTTTGGAAACTTACACGATAGCCGGTGAACCAGGATCCGGTATGATTTGTCTGAATGGTGCAGCAGCCAGACTGGTACATACCAATGACCATGTTATTATTATGGCATATGTAACCATGACAGAGGAAGAAGCAAAAGCATATCGACCAACAGTAGTATTTGTGGATGGTGATAACCAGATTACAAAAGTAACCGAGTATGAAAAACACGGTCAGATTGAAAATAATTAATGTAACAGAGTGGAAGCGGTCAGGCAAGAGAGCATCTTGTGTGGCTGCTTTTTTTATTTTAGCGAATGTTTGAAAATATTAGGGAAATCTTTATGAATATCGAATAAAATTGACAAAAAATTGCAAAAATGATAGAATATAACTGTTCTTAGTTCACAAATCGTGAAAAATTCACTTTATTTTATTTGTGATAAAAGGAAAAGATGTGAAAAAGAAAGGAAAAATTTAATAAAAGATTGTCTGAAAATGCATGTTGTTGTGTAAGAAGGAAGGAAATTTTAGAGGAGGTGGTAAATATGGTTTAATATAGTATTAGATGGGCAAAAGGGGTAAAGAGCAATTGGATTAAATGAAGAATGAGAAGGAAAAAACAAAATGAAGAGAAAGAGTATTTGTAGTATATTATCATTAAGCTTATGTGTGTCGCTTGGTGTTTCACCAACTATGCAAACAGTGGCGGCGAATACAAACAATAGTAGTGTGCAGGAAGTTGCAACATCTGATACGTCAGAGAAAGTCACAGATCTTATGGACTTATGTGCTCAGGACAAATATAAAATGCTATCAAAAAAAGAAAAGCATTTAAGCAAGAAAAGTTTAAGAGCAACAATAGAGGACTATAAACAGGAGAAAAATAGGAATAAAAAGAGAACTACTTCTGTTAAAGGGAAAGAGAAAATGGATTCCCTCAATTGGGGACAGAAGATGGTTCATGCAAATTCTGAAGAAGTAGAGTCTAAGCAGAAAATAAAGGTGGCATTGATTGATTCTGGTGTAAATTATAGTACGGATATTGATGTGGTAGAACGTAAAAATTTCATTCCAGGGCATGAGGATATTTCGCCTTTATATGAAGATATATCAGGTCATGGAACTAATATTGCAGGTGTAATTGCGGCAAAAGATAATGATAGTGGAATAACTGGTGTCAATCCAAATGTAGAATTGTATTCTGCCAAAGTGCTAGATGCAAACAATCAAGCACCAATTAGCAGAGTAATTGAAGCAATTGACTGGGCAATTTCAAAAGACGTAGATATTATTAATCTTAGTTTTACTACAGAGATAAATTCAGGAGAACTGTTGGCGGCGATTCAGAGAGCATATGAGTCTGATATTTTACTGGTTGCAGCGGCAGGAAATTCAGAAGATGGTAGCCAGAGGGTGAAATATCCAGCAGCGTATCCAGAGGTAGTAGCAGTAGGTTCTGTAAATAGCATGGGAGAGGTAAGTTCTTTTAGTCCTAAAGGCTCACAGGTAGAATTGGTAGCACCGGGAGAGTTAGTGACCTCTACAGATGTATTTGATACAGTATCCACTCATTCAGGTACTAGTTATGCGGCTCCATACGTTACAGCGATAGCCGCAAAGCTGTGGGAACAGGACGCAGAATGCTCAAGAGATTTTATACGAGCAGTATTAGACATTAGTGCGAATTTATATGGTAATGAGCAATCATATGGTTATGGCTTAGTGGATTATGAATTTGCACAGAAGGTATTCGATGCATTAAAACCAATGGCTGAAAGCGAACAGGATTTTGAAAAAATCTTGAATTATGCAGTAAATATTTGTGGAATTACCAATTCTTCTTCTGTTCCGGTTATGGGAGAGACAGAGAATATGGTGGAAGGTGCATGGTTACAAGCTGACCATGCAGATATGGTTGATGAATTTGAATTGAAGAATACGAATGGCAGAAATTTGTTATTGGCAGGTTGTTGGCTTCCGGATTCTGAGGCAACACAGTTGCATAGTAAATATTTACGACCGCAGTTTCATGGATCTTATAAATATCAAAATGGTACAGACCGTAGATATACCAACTATATTGCGGGAGGATTATATTTGTCGAGAGTAGCGCATGCTATGCTGTCGGGTAATGAATATAATGTAACAGATTCGGTATGTTCAGGTGTTGCTGGATATATTAATAATACATATATTAATAAAAAGGCAAAAATTAGGTGGGCAGATGTTGAAGGAAAAATAGAATACTATACAGGTTGCGATTTTCAACCAACAAATAGAATACATAGAGCTTTAGTAATATATGGAATGTCATTACATTCTATTGGTGACATATTTGCACATAGTGCTACATTTGTAAGAGGTGATGGTTCATTAGGAGTAATAAAGAAACCAAATGATGATAAACGGAGTGAAGGATCAGGAAAGAGCCGTTATGCAGCGGCTAAGGCTGTTTGTCAAGAAGCATTAAGACAAATCTGTGGTATAACAGGAACGAGTACCACTTCGCATAAAAATTATAGTAATTATGGATATTGTAATATTAGTATATTTCGTAGTGTTTTGAATAATAAAGAGGTGGATTTGTCACAAGTGAATTTAGCATGTTTTGAAACATATGCGTGGGATGTTTGTAATAAAAGTTCTATTCTATGTGGTGAGAATGTTTATGATGGAGAAGTGGTTAATGCACTACATGGAGGAAATCCTACTTTAGAGCAATAATAGATGAGAGAAAAATATTATGATTGAATGAGGTTTTAAATGTTATGAGATGTAGAAAGAAACGTATATTAATAGGAATGCTATTTACATGTATCATGCTGATATCTACAATTCGTTTAGATGTCATAGCAATGGAAAAAGATAAACAGAATACTAATAAAATTCAAGCCTATACTGTAGATGGAAAATGGGTAGAGTATAGCATTACTCCAAGTATGCCGGATATACCAGAAAAAGAAAAGGAAAAGATAGTAGAAATCATTTATCCGGAATGTGATGAAGAAATATTTATGGGAAGGTTTGAGGAATGCCAGAATTTACAGAAGGTCACATTATCCTCAGCGATAAAGACAATACCGTGGCAAGCATTTTGGAAATGTGAAAACTTAAAAGAGATAATTATTCCGGAAGGTGTAGAAGAAATAAGCTATACGGCATTTTGCGGTTGTAAACGGATGGAATCAATTACACTGCCAAAAGGATTAAAGAAAGTAGGTAGTGCGGCATTTAAGGATTGCGAACAACTCAAGACAGTTAAGATGTTAGATTCTTCAACACAGGTGGATGCAGATTCATTTGAGAACACACCATTTATGACTGCATTATGGGAGCAGACAGAGGGAGAATATGTGATATGGAATCACATACTAATGGGAGTAAAAAAACCACAAGTAGAGCTTATATTGCCAGAAGGAGTAACGAATATTGCAGATTTTGCTTTTGCATACGATAATAAGCTTTGCAGAGTGGTGATTCCATCTAGCGTAAAACTGATTGGAGATGGGGCATTTTCTAATACAAACTTAGAAAATGTTGTTATGAATGGTGGACAAGAAATAGGTGATAGAGCTTTTAGCGAAACAAGGATTCAAGAAATTACAGTGCCATCAGAAGTGAAAAAAATAGGAGAATATGCTTTTAGTGACTGTACTAAGCTTGTAAAGGTTAAATTATCGTCAGGATTAGAAGAAATAGAGCAAGGGGCATTTTGTGGTTGTAGTAAACTTACAAAAGTGACATTACCATCAGGGTTGAAAAAAATAGGTGAAAGTGCATTTTATGGAACCGGTATAAAGAGTATTATATTTCCTGAGACTACGTCTGAAATAGGAATAGGTGTGGTAGACAATTGTCCAAATCTTACTAACATTACAATTCTTAACAAGGATGTAGAACTTATAGAAAGTAAGAAAGGAGAATTTCAATATGATGATACCATTGTGGGGTTTGCATATTGGGATAGCTGTGGGACAGGAAAGATAAAAGTTGACAAAACAACAACCAAAACTCTTACAGTGAAGGGCTATAAGTATTCTACAGCACAGGAGTTGGTAAAGCGCATAGAACGAATTCCTCGTTATCTAGGATATAAGAAAATTAAATTTGAAGCAATTAATCCGAAAAAAGTGAATAAAACTTTAGAGTCTATCAAAGTACCAAAGACATTGACGATTACGAAGAAGAAAGGTGGACGTATTAAGATAACATTGCCAAAGAATGTTGAAAGAGTGTCAAAATTCACAAAGAAAACAGGGCAAGTAAAAATTACACATACTATAATTGATGGCAGTAGTGTGCAGGTCACAAAAAAGGGATGGGTATCATACAACACCATAGGCTATTTAAAGGGATTTTGTTCAAATCGTATTTACACAACGGTTACATTTCCAGATGGAAGCCGAAAGGTATTTACCACAAAAATAACTATAAAATAAGAATAAATCCTATGCTGGTATACAAGAATGAGGAAGTATTGCTTGAGAAGGGATAAAAATTTATGAGATGTAGAAAGAAAAATATAATAACAGGAATGCTATTCGCATGTATATGTTTGTTATTTGCAATTCCTGTTGAAGTCACAGCAAGGAATGATATTCAACAGAACACCGACAGAGTCCAAGCCTATACCATAGATGGAAAATGGGTGAAATATCCTGTTTCCGAAGGAAGACCACAGATACCGGAAAAAGACAAGACAAAGATAGTGGAAATCGTTTTTCCCAATAACGTTCAAGAGATTTCAGGCTGTTATTTTCAAGATTGTAAAAATCTTCAAATGGTAACATTATCTTCTGGAATGGAGGAAATACCCTGGAATGCATTTACAAATTGTGTGAATTTAAAGGAAGTGAAGATTCCAGAAGGAATTCAAGTAATTTGTATGGATGCATTTGACGGTTGTAAAAGTTTGAAATCTGTTTGTTTGCCAAAAGGTTTAAAATATGTGTATGATAATGCGTTTGGAGATTGTGAACAGTTGAAGGATGTAACCATATTAGATTCCTATACTTCAATTTCTAAGAATGCATTTGCGAACACACCAATTATGTCTGAGATGTGGGAACAGGCAGAAGGTGAGTATTTGATATGGAATCATATATTGTTTGGCACAAAAACGCCTTTGGTTGATGTAGTGATACCAGAAGGGGTGACCAGCATAGCAGGCTCGGCTTTTGAATCAGATGGAACCATTCGTAGTGTAATAATACCATCCAGTATGAAATTTATTGGTAGTGCTGCATTCTGGAATACAGGTTTGGAAACGGTTGTAATTAATGGCGTAGAAGAAATTGGTGCGAATGCCTTTAATGAAACTGACATTCGAGAAATTACATTGCCAGTAGGAGTAAAGAAGATTGGTAATAGTGCATTTTTAGATTGTGAGAAGCTTACAAAAGTAATATTGCTGTCTGGGGTGGAGGAAATAGGAGAGTATGCTTTTTTTGCGACTGGTATTGGGCAAATTACGTTTCCTGCCAGTGTAAATAAAATTGGAAGAGAAGCAGTGGCAGAGTGTAAAAATTTGAAAAAGGTTGTCATACGAAATCCCAAAGTACAGTTGACAGGCTTAGATAAGGGTGATTATTACGGTCAATGTACAATATTGGGTATGAGTACCAAGCGTGATTGGGAAATGACACCTTATTACGACAAGGAAACAACGAGAATCATTACTGTTTATGGTTATCGTTATTCCACTGCTCAGGAGTTGGTTGAACGGTTAAAATGGACACCAAGATTCTATGGCTGTAAGAGTATACGGTTTAAAGCAATTGATTCAAAAACGAAAAATACAACGTTGGAATCAGTAAAAGTTCCCAAAACACTTACTATTACAGAAGGTAAAAGCAAAACCATACAGGTACAATTACCAAAAAGTATAAAGAAGGTAACAAAGTTTACAAAGAAAAAAGGTCAAGTAAAAATAACGTATAAAGTGCTGGATTGTAGTTTGCTGAAGGTGGACAAGAAAGGTCGTGTAAAAGTATTATCTCAAGATAGTGAGGTTCCAGAGGGATTTGCTACAAACCGAATCTACACAACGGTTACACTTCCAGATGGAAGTCGAAAGGTATTTACCACAAAAATTAATGTGAAGCCGAAAAAAGAATGAACGAGAGCATGTTTCAGTTGTCATTTTCCTCATTTGCAATTATAATGGATAGGTGAAAGTTTGTTCAGGTTAGAACATAGAAAAGAGGAACGGAAATGAGCAATTTGAATGCTGCTCCATTTGTGAAATGGGCTGGTGGAAAACGCCAGTTGTTACCACAGATAAAGGAGAGAATGCCTGAAAAATATAATAAATATTATGAGCCATTTGTGGGGGGCGGTGCAGTGATATTTGAATTGCTACCCACAGATGCGCTGATCAATGATAGCAACAGAGCGTTGATTAACGCATACAAACAGATTTGTAACCAGCCGGAAGCATTCCTGAAGGCAGTGAAAACTCTTGACGGTGAAATGTGGCAGGATGGCAAGGCATATTATTATTCGCTTCGTGAGCATTATAATGATAAATTAATGAAAGCGGAATATGATGTGGAATTAGCAGCGTTGTTTGTATTTATTAACAAACATTGTTTCAATGGTTTGTATCGGGTAAATGGACGAGGACTGTTCAACGTGCCATATAATAATAGTCGCAGGGTTTCCGTGGATGAAGACGTTATTCGAAAAGTTTCTGCGTATCTGAAGGGCGTTACTATAATAGAGGGTGATTTTGAAGCGGCGTGCGAACCGGCTGCAAAGGAAGATTTTATTTTTATCGATAGTCCCTATGCACCCCTCAATCCAACATCCTTTGAATCCTACACAAAAGAAGGATTTGATCTGGAAAGCCATAGACGTTTAGCAAGACTGTTTGATGATTTGACAGACAGAGGTTGTTATTGTATGCTGACAAATCACAATACAGAGCTGATACATGAACTGTATGGCAATAAAGGATATAAAATAGATGTTGTAAGTGTAAAGCGTATGATTAATTCTGATGCTTCTAACAGAGTGGGAGAAGAAGTCATTATATGCAACTATTAAGGAGTCGAAGCAGTGGAGAACATATTTACCAGAAAAGTACCACTCTATTATGAGGCAGAAGAAGCAAGCCTTATATTAGGTGATTCTTTTAAACTATTAGCGAAACTGGAACCAGAATCTGTAGATATGATATTTGCAGATCCCCCTTATTTTCTGAGTAACGATGGTATTACCTGCAAGGGTGGGAAAATGGTTTCTGTCAATAAAGGCTCCTGGGACAAGTTAGGTGCCAATGGAACCAGCGTGGAAGAAAAACACAAATTTAACAGAAAATGGATTCGGTTATGCAAAAGAGCATTAAAGCCGAATGGAACGATTTGGATATCGGGAACCTTGCACAATATCTATTCCATCGGGATGGCATTGGAGCAGGAAGGCTTCAAGATTATTAACAACATAACCTGGCAGAAAACGAATCCACCACCGAACTTAGCATGTCGATGCTTTACACATTCTACGGAAACCATTTTGTGGGCGAAGAAGAATGAAAAGAAGGCTCGACATGTTTTTAATTACCAGAAAATGAAAGAACTGAATGATGGGAAACAAATGAAGGATGTATGGACAGGTGCACTAACAAAACCTTCTGAAAAGAAAGAAGGAAAGCATCCTACGCAAAAGCCGGAATATTTGTTGGAACGAATTCTGTTAGCATCTACAGAAGAAGGACAACTTATCTTAGATCCCTTCTGTGGTTCCGGAACCACAGGTGTAGAAGCAGTGCGATTAGGAAGAAAGTTTATTGGAATAGAAATAAGCAAAGAATATATAGAGATATCGAAGAAAAGATTGGAGAAGGCAGCGCATGACAAATAGAGATTTTGATGAATGGCTCAGTAAATTCAGACCAAGTATATCAAGCTATGATTATTATATTGATTTTGAAAAAGTAATACGAAATGTAGACGATAGTAAAGTAGAGTTGAATATCTTAAATTCTTTGATTGGTTCTAAGGATATTGAACACGATTTTGAAAAAATTGTCACCAGATATCCGGAAACCTTAGCTTGCATACCGTTATTACTGGCAGTGCGTGGAAATGAAATTTATGCACAGGATGAGGATGGTGCTTTTTTATACAATTTCAAACAGATGAATTATGATGTGGAACAATACAAAGTATTCATGAGAAAAACAGGGCTGTTTGATATGATAGCGAATCACCTTGTTAATAATCTGGTGGATTACGCTTATGGAATTGAGACAGGTTTAGATTCCAACGGTCGCAAAAATCGTGGCGGTCATCAAATGGAAGATTTGGTGGAGAAGTACATAATGGCAGCGGGCTTTGTGAAGGAGAAAAACTACTTTAAAGAAATGTATTTAAAAGAGATTGAACAGAGGTGGGATATGGATTTGTCTGCATTGTCGAATCAGGGAAAAGCAGCTAAACGATTTGATTTTGTTATTAAGACAGACACTATGATATATGGAATTGAAACGAACTTCTATGGTGGAGGAGGATCAAAGTTAAATGAAACAGCAAGAAGCTATAAGATGTTGTCTCAGGAAGCAGACACTATAGATGGATTTACTTTTGTATGGTTCACAGATGGAATCGGTTGGAAAAGCGCCAGAGGAAACTTGCGGGAAACATTCGAGGTTATGGATGCCATTTATAGTATTGATGATATTGAAAATGGTATTATGGAGAGGGTGTTTCAATAGAGGAACGCAAATGTCAATACTAGGTAATTCGCACAATTAGCAGAGCTATTTCTCGTATCCAATCATTGAAAATGTAGTAAATATGCAGGGGGTATGGACAATGAAAACAATTTTATGCTATCATGTAGGGAATGTGTGTTTTATAGTATATAACAGATAGAATAATTACGAAAGGCTAATATAGCATGAAGAAAATAGCAATCATTACAATAACAAATAGTGGATTGAATTTTGGTAACCGATTACAGAATTATGCATTGCAGGAACGGCTAAAAAAATTAGGCGTAGAGGTGGAAACCATTTTTGCGGCAAAAGGTGTGAAAAATTCCATTCTGTTATCAAAGATTCGAAGATGGATGAAACAGGTATTAAAAGCATCGGGAAGAAGAAAATGTTTTAACTTGTTTAATAAGCAGTTTATAAATACATGTGATACAATCCGCTATGAGAAGATTAATGATAGTGTATTTGCAGATAAATACGATGCGTTTGTGGCAGGAAGTGACCAGGTATGGAACCCGAATTTTCATTTTAATTCAGACTTTGAATTTGCTGCATTTGCACCAAAGGAAAAGCGTTTTTCTTATGCGGCAAGTATTGGTGTTGCCGATATTCCAGAGGAAAAGAAAGCGAATTTCATACAATTATTAAAGGATATGAACATGATATCTGTCCGCGAGGAAGATGGTGTACGATTAGTAGAAGAACTCAGCGGAAGAAAAGCATGTTTAAATATTGACCCAACTATGCTGCTTAAGAGTGAGGATTACGCAAAGTTGGAGAAAAAGCCGGAAGGTATCGATATTCCGGAACACTATGTGTTAAAATATTATCTTGGTAATGTGTTGCCGGAGTATGATAAGGATATTGAAGAAGTAGGAAAGACATTAGGACTTCCGGTGGAATATTTAAGTGAAAGCGAAGGAACAAAGTATTACAACATTGGACCATCTGAATTTTTATATATGTTCCGTCATGCGGATTATATTTGTACGGATTCCTTCCATGGTTCTGTATTTTCCATCCTGTTCCACAAACGTTTTACCGTTTATGTGAGAAAGGATAATGATGTGCCGATGAATTCCAGAATTGATACATTGTTAGGCACAACCGGTTTACAGAACAGACTGTATGGCAGCCAGCCATTAGATAAGATGTTGGAAGACATCTCTTATGATTCCATTGACAGTCTGTTAGAGGAGAAGCGTAAAGAGGCAGATACCTATTTTGAAGAAATGTCTGCAAGATGGTAGTAAGGTATATCTGGAGGTATAAATTTGAATAAAAAATTAGTATCAATCATTTCACCTTGTTATAACGGCGAAGCGTTTGCATCCCGTTTCTTTGAAAATATTTTGGAGCAGACCTACCCCAAAATTGAATTGATTTTTATTAATGATGGTTCCTCTGACAGAACAGAAGAAATCGCTAAGTCATATGAGGAAAAGTTTAAGCAAAAAGGTTATGAGTTAATATATATTTATCAGGAAAATGCAGGACAGGCAGCTGCCGTGAATAAGGGATTAAAACTGTTTCACGGTGATTATTTCATGTGGACAGATTCAGATGACCTGTTAGACAAAAATAATATAGAGAAAAAGGTGGCATTTTTGGAAGCCCATGAGGATATTGACTATGTTATGTGTCGTGGACGTGTGGTAAAAGAAAATGCACTCGATGTAAAAATCGGAGAGTTAAAACGTGTACAACCTCAGGGGGAGGACAACATGTTTTTTGATCTGATTGTAGAAAAGAATGTTGTATTTACACCGGGGGTCTATTTAGTAAGAAGGGAAGCATTTTTGGCAGTAAATCCAGGGCGCGATATCAATGAATCGCGTGTTGGACAAAACTGGCAGATCTTGCTTCCCCTTGCATATTCCCGCAAGTGTGGCTATATAAAAGAGGAATTATTCTCCTATATTGTAAGAGAAGACAGCCATTCCAGACAGGAAAAAACGCTGACACAGGTGTTAGAAAAGCTAAAGAATCATAACGATCTTTTAATCCGGATATTAGACGAGATGGATTTAAGTCAGTCAGAATATCGAAACATTCTGGACGTAAAATATATTCGCAAGCAGTTCGACAATGCCTATTATTATCACGATAAGAAGTTGCTCACGGAAAAGTACAACGAACTGAAAGCAAACGGAGGGGTATCCAAACGCGACACCCTCATATACTATGCCGGAAAGTATAAGCTTGTGGATGTAGCCTATAAATTGTTCCGGAAAGCGAAAGATTTCAAGCGTTCAAAGCAGTAGGCGTAACGAAAGACATATACAATTCACGGACTGTACACCATAATTTAGAATCGAGGAACATATGAAAGAAATATGCGAACATAACAAATGCACCGGTTGCGGCAGCTGCGTTTCCGTCTGTCCCAAGCAGTGCATACATATGGAAGAAAGCAAAGACGGATTTCTCTATCCTGTAATCAACGAAGCAGATTGTATCGACTGCGGACTCTGCCAAAAGAGTTGTAAGGCAGAAGAAAAAGCAGACAAATCTTTTGAAAAACAGGCATACGCCATGAAAAACCAAAACGAAGAAGTGCGAGTAAACAGCTCCTCCGGTGGTGTATTTACCCTGTTGTCCGAATATATCATCAGTTGCGGAGGCGCAGTTTATGGCGCAGCCTTTACAGACAACTATGAAGTGGAGCATATCCGAATCAACACTGTGGAAGACATTGAAAAACTCCGTACCTCAAAGTATGTACAGAGCAGAATTGGAAACTGCTACCAGTTAGCAAAGAAGGATTTAGAAGAGAACCGTATGGTACTATTCACCGGAACCCCTTGCCAGATAGCCGGATTAAAGGGATATCTGAAAAAAGAGTATGACAATCTGTATTGTCAGGATATCATGTGCCATGGTGTTCCGTCGCCAAAGCTATGGAGAAAATATATAAAAGAATTATCATTAGGTACTATACAATCCGTATCCTTCCGGGATAAAACCGTAAGCTGGAGCCAGTTCTCCATGAAGATTACCGGTGACAAAGGAAGTATTTGTGAAAAGTTCTTTGATAATACATACATGAAGGCTTTTCTTGCAGATATTGCATTGCGGGAATCCTGTACCAACTGTAATTTTAAAGAATTAAATTATTATAGCGATTTGACACTGGCGGATTTCTGGGGACTGGATCAGGTGTATCCGGAATTAGATGACAGCACGGGAGTGTCATTAGTGTTAGTCAATTCTGAAAAAGGACAAAAGTTAGTGGAGCAGATATCACAGCATGTAAAAGCAGAAAAGGTGGATTTACAAAAGGCATTGCAAGGTAACCAGCCAGCGATTACTGTAACACCACCACATAGGAACCGGGAAAGATTCTTTGCAGATATAGACACAAAGACAGTAGAACAGCTAGTCAAAGTGTATGTGCAGGGAAGTCTGGTGAAGCGTGTGCTTCGCAAGCTGCTTCACAAGTAAGTAACAGGAAAAGCCGTTGTGACGGCAGAATGAGAGGAAATTATGAACAAGAAGAAGATGGCGCTAAATATTTTAGCGAATTTATTATCCTTTGCATCATCCATTATTGTGGGACTTTGTATTACGCCACATATTGTTGCGAAGCTGGGATTTGAATCGTATAGTTTTATTGGTATTGCCAATGAATTTGCAAGTTATGTAACGATTGTAACATCCGCATTGAATTCCATGGCGGGTCGTTTCATTTCCATGGAGATGCATCAAGGCAATGAGAAAAAAGCAAAAGTATATTTTAATTCGGTCTTTGTGGCAGATATGGTATTAGGTATTGCTGCATTACTATTTGGTATGGCAGTTACCTTGAATGTAGAACATTTGATGAAAGTGCCAGAGGAATTAATGGTAGATGTTAAGATTACATTTTCACTTGTATTTATCAATATTATTATTAACCTGGTTACTTCAGTATATTCTGTAGCACCATTTGTAACTGACAATTTACAAAAATCAGCAGTGCGAGGTGTATTTTCGAACTTAATTAAGATTGTATTACTGATAGGTTTGTTTGCCATATTCCCAGCAAAGATTTTCTTTGTTACAATTAGTATTATTGGTACCTCTATTTTCCTGATTATTACTAATTTTATTTTGACAAAGAAATTATTGCCTGATTTTAAATTGAATGTGCGAAACTTTAGCTTTGACGCCATTAAGACATTGATTTCATCAGGTATGTGGAATTCATTAAGTACATTAAGTAATATGTTGTTAACCGGATTGGCAGGTTTTATTACGAATAACATGGTAGGTGTGAAGGAAGCCGGTTTATTGCAGGTGGCAAAGACAGTTCCCATTAACTTTTCACAGTTGATTACTACCCTGGCAGTTATTTTTACACCACGTTTTGTAGTATTATATGCGAAGGGCGATATTAAGGCATTGTTAAAGGATGCAAAGTATGCTATGAAAATATTGCCATTTATGATGATTGTACCAATTGCAGGATATTTAGCATTTGGTATGTCCTTCTTCCGTTTGTGGCAGTATGCAGCAAATGCAGAAGAACTGAGAACCATGCAGATACTAAGTATTTTTTCTATGGGAGCCAACTTATTAAGTATATATGTGTACCCATTAACATCAATTAATACAACAACAAATAAATTAAAGTGGCCGGTTATTACTACATTTGTTACCGCGCTGTTAAGTATTAGTACGGTTATGATTTTACTGAATGTTACAAATTTTGGTGTGTACGTTGTAAATCTGGTAAGTACAATATTTACCATGACAAGATTATTTTTCTTTGTGCCAATGTATTCCGCTCATAATCTGAAATTAAAGCTGACTACATTTTATCCAACGATATTACGGGGGCTGGCAGCCTTTGGTGTGGTATTAGTAATATTTATTGCGATTCATGAAAAGGTATCTGTGTATATTACAAACTGGTTTTCTTTAATTGTGGTAGCCGGAATCGTAGGTGCCATGGGATATCTGGTGGTATTCCTTATCTTATTTAATAAGGATGAGAAGAAGAAAGTTTGGAATATGATTGTTGGAAAGGTAAAAGGCATTCTAAAAAGATAGGAGCGTGTAGAATGGTTCGTTTGTCAGTAATTATCCCTGTATATAATGTGGAAGCGTATATTGCTTCCTGCCTGGACTCCATATTGGGGTATACAGGGGATGATATAGAAATTATTGCAGTTGTAGATGGCAGTAAGGATCGTTCAGAGGAAATTCTTAACGAATATGCGAACAAAGACGGAAGACTTCATGTGTTTGTACAAGAAAATCAAGGAGTATCTACAGCAAGAAACAAAGGATTAGAGCTGGCATCCGGTCAATATCTTATGTTTGTAGATGGTGATGACTGGATTGATACAAAAAGTCTGGAAATGATTGTAAAATTCCTGAATGACCATTCCGGTGAGGCAGAACTGATTTTAACAGACTATGTGGAAGCGTCAGGTAAAGGTGAAAAGAAGAAAGCATTGGAGCTACCGGATAATCCGGAACTTGAGACAATATACCAATTAGCAGTATCCGGCTCGAAGATGAATTTTTGTTGGGGAAAGATATATATAACAGATATCATTAAGAATAATCAAATATCGTTCCGCAAGGATGTGAAGATTGGTGAAGATATTATTTTTGTCATGGATTATCTTGAATATGTGACGAAGACAACATATCTTTCCCAATATCTATATTATTACAGACAGAATCTTGACAGTGTAATGCGGACGGTAAATATCAACCGTTTCCATGAAATGAAGTATTCTTATGAACGAAGAGAACAGTTTTGTAAGGCGCATCATCTTACGAAATGTGAGGAAGATATGCATGTATATTATCGGCGTGCAATTTATATTTATTTGAAGCAGATTCAGGAAATGCCTCAGGGTGTGAAAGAAAAATGCAACATAATAAAAGAAGTGATACAGATTCCTCTTATCCGGCAGATATTACTTGGGGAAAAAATAGTGTGTCAGACAAAATGGCAGCGTCATATAAAAAGAGCAGTCAGCATAAACGCTCCGTTTTTTATCTGGTATATATTAAGAAAAGTGAACATGCAGGATATTTTCCAGAACTAGAAAGGACTAGGAACATATGAAGATATTAGTAATTGCATATTGCAATGGTAATCTGGGCGATGATTTATTCATTTATGAACTTTGCAATCGATATCCGAATCATACATTTTATCTTGTAGGAAATGAGCAGTATAGTGGATTATTTGCAGAATGCAAAAATTTACATTATATAGATCAGAATAAAAAAACCTGGCGGTATTATGCAAAAGTGCGAAATACGATTCGAAAAGTTATGCATAATAAACCGGATTCTAGGATGACAACTATCCGGTTAAGGTTAAAAAAGACTTGTGATCTGGTGGTTATGATTGGCGGTTCTGTCTTTATTCAGGGAGAGAACTGGAAAGCAGAATTAGAGAGCCGAAAACGTCTGCTTCCAGGACGTACTGTATTGTTGGGATGTAATTATCGTCTGGCGAATTCTGAAGAATATCATAAATCTTACATAGATCTGTTAGGTAGGGTAGAGGATATTTGTTTCCGTGATCAGGCTTCTTATGAACAATTTAAAGAACTTCCGAATGCGAGATTTGCATCCGATATTTTATTTGGCGTGGATGACCGGAATTGTAAGACAGAGGACTATTATATTCTCTCTGTGATTGATGTAACAAAAAAAGTGAACAAGCAGGAATATGCAGACATGTACTATAAACGCATGGCAGAATGTGCCGATCTTCTGCAAAAGCAGGGACAGAAAGTAATTCTGTTTTCCTTCTGTGAGGCAGAGGGGGATATGGCAGGAATTGCAAGTGTACAGTCGTATATGAAAGAGACTGGCAATGTAGAGGTTCTCAATCATAAAAATATAAGACAGTCTCTGGACTGTCTCAAGCATTGTAAGGGAATCATTACAGCCCGTTTTCATGGAATGGTATTAGGTATACAGTTTAAGAAAGAAGTGTACCCGATTATTTATAGTGATAAGACAACTCAGGTGTTGAAGGATATTGCATTCAGCGGTAAGTACAGTATGATTCCGGAACTAGAGGCAATTTCAGCTGAGGAAATCTGTGCACAATTGCACGCCGGGTATCAGGTGAGAGAAGATAGAAATCCAGAGGAGCAATTCAAAGCGTTAGACAGGATATTAAAGTAGCGGTAGGAAGAATGAGAAACCAATGGAAGATAGAAGTAAGAACGGAAGGAGAGGATGGTTATGGAACAGATATGCGATAAAAATAAATGCTCCGGGTGTTGTGCATGCGTCAATACATGCCCGAAAAACTGTATTTCCATGGAGTATGACGAGTACGGTGTGTTATTACCGGTAATCAATCAGGACGAATGTGTGAATTGTGGAGCGTGCCAAAAGGTATGTCCAATAAATAGTAAACCAGAACAGCGTATGCCGCAGAAGGCATATGCAGCATGGCACTTGAATGATGAGGTGCATAAGAAAAGTGCATCTGGTGGAGCAGCAGCAGCATTTTATGAGACAGCCATTGAGAATGGTGGAGTGTGTTATGGAACCAGTTTTGATAAAGACCTGAAGCTGACAATTAAGGCAGCACATTCAATGGAGGAAATCAGCGGTTTTAAAGGTTCAAAGTATGTGCAGGCGTTTGCAGGATTAAGCTTCCGGGAAGCCAAAAAGAACTTAGAAGATGGAAAGCAGGTTGTGTTCATAGGAACACCTTGCCAGATAGCAGGTTTGCAGAATTATCTGAGAAAGGATTATGAGAATCTGGTTACAGTCGATTTAATATGTCATGGTGTGCCTTCTCTTTCCTATCTTCATACACATATACAGCATATTGAAGAGTCTATACAAAAAAAAGCAGATAATGTAACGTTCCGTGGAGAATACAGCTTTGAACTGGCATTGTATCAAGCTGGTGAGCTGATTTATAAAAAATATCGTTTCCTTGACAATTACTTTACAGGATTTTTAAATGGACTGTTCTACAGACCGAATTGTTATGCCTGTCCATATGCATGTGAGAAGCGAGTGGCAGATATTACAATTGGTGATTTCTGGGGGCTTGGGAAGGAAGCACCATGCAGCTATGGATTAGAAGGTGGCGTGTCTGTGATTCTTCCAAATACAGACAAAGGTCATCAATTTGTTATGCAAGCAAAAGATAAATTATTTTTAGATGAAAGACCACTATCAGAAGCAATCAATGGAAATGACCAGTTAAGACATCCAAGTGAAAAGCATGAGAATTATGAAAAATTCAGAGAGTTGTATCTAAAGGATGGATTTGAACTTGCGGCTACGGCATGTACGAAAGAGGATATGCGTCAGTGGAAAAAGGAAAATCGCAAAAAACAGGCAATGCGTGTGGTCAATAAGTGTAAGAGAATCTGTAAAAAAATCGTTGGAAAATAAAGGAGTGTCTGAATATGAAGGTTGGAATAATGTCCATGCAGCGAGTGCGGAATTATGGTTCTTTTTTGCAGGCTTATGGTTTGAAGAAAACAATAGAAAGTTTAGGGCATGAAGTCGAATTTGTGGATTATAAAGTAGAGCCACCGTTAAATGTACCAAAGAAGGTGGAGCAAAAGAAAGATGCTCTGCTGATTCGTGCAGTTAGAAAGTGTTGTAACAAGATAAAAGCACAGATGCCGGCAGAAAAGCATTTTCAGTCTATGGAAGCGCAGAAGCGGGAATTCCTGTATACATACGAGGAGAAAATTCGTCCTATGCTTGGTATTGATGATACCATGCATTACCGTTCTGAATTAGATGCCCTTGTTATTGGAAGTGACGAGGTATTTAATTGTTTGCAGGAGAGTAAGGATGTAGGATACTCCAAAGAGCTGTTTGGAAAGGACAATCAGGCAAAGCGATTAATCAGTTATGCTGGTTCCTTTGGAAATACAACTTCCAAGCGTTTGAAACAGTATGGTGTAGATAAAGAAGTGGGAAGTCTGCTGAAGGAATTTGATGCGATTTCTGTGCGTGATGCGAATTCTGGAAGAGTGGTAAAAGAATTAACGGGAATCGAACCGGTTTATAATTTAGACCCGGTGCTTATCAGTGATTACAGTGCAGAGGAAGTCAAGAATATCGATAAAAAGGATTATATTGTAGTCTATGGATATTCAGGAAGAATTACACCGGAAGAAGGCGAAATCATTCGTCGATTTGCAAAAAAAGAAAATAAAAAGCTGGTATGCATTCAGGGAACGCATCGGTTCTGTGATGAATATGTGTTAGGAACTCCTTTTGAGATTCTAGCCTACTTTAAGAACGCAGATTACATCATTACAGATACCTTCCATGGAAGTATTTTCTCTATTATTAATAATAAGCCTTTTGTCACAATTGTGCGTAAAACAATTGGAGAAAGCTATGGTAATGAGGAGAAGTTAACAGATCTTCTTGCAAGACTGGGCTTAACGGATCGTATGATAACAGATATGGAGCAGTTAGAGACACTATTAAAGACGCCGATTGATTATGAGAAGGTAAAAGAAATCCGCGATGCAGAAAGAGAGAAATCCATTCAGTATCTGCGGGAACAGTTAGATTCTGTAAACAACTGAAAGGGGTGGCATAAGTGCAGCCGTTGATTAGTGTAATTATTCCGGTCTACCGGGTGGAAGAGTATTTGGATCGCTGCGTGGAAAGTGTGTGCAGCCAGACATATCAGAACCTGCAAATTATCTTAGTGGATGATGGTTCCGATGATAATTGTCCGAAAATGTGCGATGATTGGACAGGAAAGGACAGCCGTATACAGGTAGTGCATAAACCAAATGGTGGCTTGTCGGATGCAAGAAATGCAGGACTTAAGGTGGCAACAGGAGAATATGTATATTTTCTCGATAGCGATGATTATATTGTAGAAAATGCCATTGAACGTATGGTTACTGTCATGGATGAGAGGAAGGCAGATGCTGTAGTCTTTGGGTATACAAAAATTGGCGAGGACGGGAAGGAAATAAGTGCATCCGCATTTGCTGATGGAACTTATTATTTCAAAACGGAGCAGGAAAAATTAGTCTTTATGTACAAGACCTTACTGCAATATCGGGTTGGATGGGAAGCATGGAACCGACTGTATCGGATGGATATCATTCGCAGGAACCAGCTGAAGTTTGAACCGAACAAAGAAATATTTGCAGAGGATAGATGCTTTAATTTATACTATACATTGTGTTCCGATAATCTGGTCTGCCTGCCGGACAAGCTGCATTATTATCTCATCCGCAGTACATCAATTATGGGAAAGCGAAAAGAATTTAAAGTAAATGAGACCATTCAGTTATCAAAGAAGGTATACCAGCTGGCAGATAAGCTGCAGTATGAGCACATCAAAAAACACTTTAACTATATTGCAATTTCTCTCATTGGAATTTTAATATCTCTTATAAAGCCGGAGGAATACGCATATTATGCTGCCAAAGTAGAGGATAAACAGTATGTTGCAGAATGCTGTCGCGGGCTCAAGAGTCAGATCGTCTTTCGAAAAATATGGGGCGTTCGGGATGGTGCAAGAAAACGCAGTCAGTATAAAAATTTTGTAAAAAAAGTAAATGAGAGATAGAACGGAGAAGGAAGAATGAAAATAGGTATTATGTCAATGCAGCGTGTCATCAATTATGGTTCTTATCTTCAGGCGTTAGGCTTGAAGCACACGATAGAATCATTAGGACATGAAGTAGAATTCGTGGATTATACAGTGGAACCTTGTATTAATAAAGTGGACAAGAAGCATTCTGTATCCATAAAGTCTAAGGCAAAGCGTGTCTTAAAGAAGATGTTCGGAAAGCAGAGCCAGTACGAAAAGTTTATGCCAATTCGTGAGCAGTTTTGTAAAGAGTATGAAAATAAAATGCTTCCTGTACTGGGAGTAACCAGTGAGCGGAAATACCGTACTAAGGTAGATACACTGGTAATCGGAAGTGATGAAGTATTTAATTGTTTACAGAGCAACCCGGAAGTAGGATATTCCAAGGAATTGTTTGGCGCCAATCACAATGCAAAACGATTGATTTCCTATGCCGGCTCCTTTGGCAATACAACATGTGAACGTTTAGAATCCTATGGTGTAAAAAATGAAGTTAAGGAATTGTTAGAGAAATTCGATAGCATTTCCGTTCGTGATGAGAATTCCGGAAAGGTAATTTCTACACTTCTTGACAAAGAGCCTGTTTATAATCTGGATCCTGTATTAATCAGCGATTTTACTCCATTTTTAAAGGATACAGTGAATATTAGCGATTATATCATTGTGTATGCTTATTCTGGAAGAATTAATGAGCAGGAAGGTCAGCGTATTATTGAATTTGCGAAAAAGAGAGGCAAGAAGCTGGTAGCGATTTCCGGTATTCAGGGCTTCTGTGATGAATATGTAGCTTGTACGCCGGAAGAAGTATTGGCATATTTCAAGCATGCAGACTGCATTATTACAGATACGTTCCACGGCAGCATTTTTTCTATTATTAATGAAAAGCCATTTGTAACGATAATCCGTGAAACACAGGGCGAGTCTTATGGCAATGCAGAAAAGCTGGTAGATTTATTGAAACGTCTGCATTTGGAGGAACGTATTTTACATAATATGGATGATTTAGATGCCATTATGACAAAACCAATTGATTATAAACCAGTTACAGAGCAACGCAAGCAGGAGAGAGAACATACTCTTCAGTATTTAAAAGAAAATTTGTAAAAGGTGGAGACCATGGAAAAACCAAAAATATCAGTAATTGTACCTGTCTATAATGCAGAAAAATGTTTGAGACGCGCATTAGATTCCATATGCAACCAGACATATAAAAATTTAGAAATCATTCTTGTGGATGATGGTTCAAAGGATGGTTCAGGTATTATTTGTGATGAATACAAAGAAAAAGACAATAGAATTGTATTAGTACATCAGGAAAATAGTGGTGTATCTGTAACAAGAAATAAGGCATTGTCCATGGTAACAGGTGAGCTGATGGGCTTTGTGGATGCCGATGATTACATTGTACCGGATTTCTTTGAACGCTTATATCAGTGTAAGAAAAAGACGGGGGCGGATATTGCCATGTGTAATTATGTCAGATTCAGTGGAGATGTGGAATTGGTGCAGGTAGAACATGTGGAACCGAAGGTCTGGACAGGTATGGAAGCTTTAAAAAATATTTATGGTTCTTATGGTCATCTGTTTAGTGGAGTGCTCTGGAATAAATTATATGAAAGTAAATTGTTCGAAGAATTTCGTTTTCCGGAAGGCATGAAAAATGAAGATGAGTATCTGCTTGCCCGTGTCATTGATAAGGCAAATGCAGTAGCATTTATTGATGAAAACATCTACCATTACTATATTAATGAAGGCAGTATTACAGAGAGCAGCAGTTATCTTATGTCGGAGGATATTTACAAGGTATTCGAGGATCGAATGGTGTATTTTTCTGCGAAAGGGCAGGAATACGATGAGATTGTAAATTTAACGAAGAAAGCTTATCTGGACCGGATTATCTCCAGATATCAGAAGCTTCCGAATAAGGATATGCGTATTCGATATCGGGAAAAATATAAGGAGTATGGTCAGTCTGTAAAGGGGATTGGATATCAGATATTCAATGTGTCTCCAAAGATGTATTATTTGTTGGTTAAATTGATGGGGAAATAAAAGAGGTAAGCAGAATGAATGATGTAATCAGTGTAATTGTACCAATTTACAATGTAGAACAATATTTAGAGAAGTGCATTCAGAGTATTCAGAATCAGACCTATCAGAATCTGGAAATTATTTTAGTGGATGATGGTTCACCGGATGGCTGTGGTAAGATTTGTGATGACTATGCCGCAAAGGATCAGCGGATTAAAGTAATTCATAAAGAAAATGGTGGATTATCTGATGCCAGAAATTTTGGTATAGATGCTGCGACTGGGGAATATTTCTTTTTTGTGGATTCTGACGATTATATTCATTGTGATATCGTAAGAATTCTGTATGAAGCAGTGAAAGCAAATGGCGCCCAGGTTTCGGTGTGCAGCTATCAGAGTGTGGATGAGCAGGAGACGGTGGCTTATGAACAACCTTATACCGGAAAAATAGAACCAGTAGTGATGACGGAAAAGCAATTGTACGATCCGTTGTATTATTTTGAAAAAAGAGTGGAGTTCATTGTTGCATGGAATAAGTTGTATCATCATTCACTTTTTGATGGCGTTCGTTATCCAAAGGGAAAACTTCATGAAGATGAATTTACTACATATAAGCTGCTTTATAAGGCAAAAGGCGTGGTATATGTGGATAGCCCGCTGTATTATTATGTACAGAGAAGTTCCAGCATTATGGGACAACAGTTTAATGAGAAACGTCTTCATGCCTTAGATGCAATGATGGAACGGATGGATTTTTATGGGGAAAAAAATGAGGAGCGTTTATGGGCTCTTGATTTTGAATCGTATCGTAGAGCATTTCTTAGAGATGTAGGAGAAATCAGAAAAGATGGCACTTTCCCGAAGCGTAAGCTGAAACCATATCAGAAATATTATAACCAGCAGGTGGGGAAATATAACAAGTTAAGTAACCAGTCCTTTGTGCAGAAAATGCAGTATAAGTTGTCAGGATGGATGCCATTTCTTTACAGTGCATTGCTGGAGCGTAACAGATAACGTGTTTATAAGGAGATAAGACATATGGATTTTTTTACAATTCGAAGTCTGCCAAAAACCATATACTTTAACTTTAAGACGTTGCCCTTTAAACAGGCAATGAAGTTACCGGTTTTTGTTGCATATAATACAACATTCGGAGGCTTGTACAAAGGAGTCATTGAATTTGAAGGCGAATTATCAAGAGGAATGGTTAAGATAGGTTTTGGTGGTCTGGAAAGCTATGTAAATAAAACGAAAAACTTTATCAGTATGGGTGAGCATGCAAAAATAAAATTTGCAAGATATGCCAGCTTTGCCAAAGGGGTATCGTTATCCATTTTTGGAAACCTTGAGATTGGAAATATGTTTGTCGCAAATGATAATTTTCGTATTTCCTGTCACGATGAGGTGAAAATTGGAGATGATGTTATCGTTGGTTGGGATGTCCGTTTGTTTGATTCCGATAATCATACCATCTTAGATGGAGAAGGAAACAAAAAAGCAAACCATGCTCCTATTCATATCGGTAATCATGTATGGATTGGCGCGATGGCTCATTTCCTAAAAGGCAGTGCAGTAGCTGATAACAGTGTTGTGGCATATCAAAGCCTTGTATGTAAGAACGTTACAGAAACCAATGTTATAGTAGGTGGTTCCCCAGCCAAAGTGATTGGGGAACATATTACATGGGAAAAGTAAATAATAAATACCATAGATAAAATATGGTGCATACGTGGGTATCAATAAGTTGCAGGGTGTTTATGGGAAGAAAATCATGGCACCTTCACGGATTCTTTCGGCATCTTTTTTTAGTACATATAAAAGTCCTCTCGTATGCTTTGTTCTAAGATTCGTATATAATGATTGGCTTCTCGCAGCACATGGTCAGCAAGGAGTGGCAGGATGATAGACTGTATCTGGCGCGTGAGAATACCTTTTGCACCTGCTGTTTTGAATTCCTGGTATTTTAGGGTTTCTGTTAATGATTTTCTTGTGAGGCCATTTGCCCGGGAATCCCGCTCTCTTGCCGTTTCTAATAATGCTTCATAATCCATGGCAAACTCATTTGCTGTCTGGATGAGCTGTGCTTCCGACGGGTCAAGAAGACCTCGGATAAACAATGCATGTTCCATCATAATCTGGTTCCAGAAGTCCTCCTGTACGCGTAGTCTCTGATGGGAAATGTTTTGGTGTTCGAGCAATTCCTGTATGGTAGCGCGATATAGCTTTGCTTCTCTCAGAATGTGCTGTACCAAGAGAGGATAATTGGCGGTAAATAGCCGACCGTCCCTTACATTGTTAATAATCGATTCCTTGAAAGCAATTAAACCATCCAGCAACCGAAGTGCGTCCTCATTGATGTTTGTTATCTGTCGAAGGAGTAAAGTATTTCTTTCCAATCCCAGTCCGGCTTGTAGATTCTGTTCCAGAATAGTAATCTGGCTGTCAATAGGAATTCCTGTCAAGCGGCTGGTAGTGCTTTCTGCCGGCAGGGTAAACTCTGTTACTAATTCCTGAGAGTTGATAACGCTGTCGCTGACCATTCCATTACCGATTCTCACTACATGCCGCAGCAATTCTTCAAACCGCTGTCTGAAAAATTCCGCCTGTCTGATAAAGGAAGTATCCTTGCAGGGAAATCCGGCTTCTAAAAACAGAGAATGTTCTTTCATAATTCTTGCAAAAAATAAATGGGTTTCAATAGAAACTCTTGCATAATTTTCCATAGTGTGTCATACCTTTATAGATTAGTGCTTTTTATAGTATATGCAGGGGAATGGGGGGATGGTGATAGTTATGGATGACATAAATTACCAGAATTTTAACCGTTCACCAGAAATATATTATATCGAATAAAAAAGTATGATATATATGATTTCAGAAATGTGTAAGAACATTAAGAGGGGATAAATAAGCGTTAAGATGGAGTATTACTGTTTCCTAATAATTTTAATGAAATGAGCAAAGTTGAAAGAATGCTTATTTTAATAAAATTGATGTAAATATTTTATCATTAAAGGAAAGATTGGTTAGAAAAAGTGTCTTTAGAAGATATTTTATTGATGTTTTGTAACTATTCAGAACAGGACTGTGCTGAACTGCACAGTCCGTATGAAAACGTAGTGGCAGCAGGCCAAAATCCATCACCGTAGGTGATTCTGCATGGATTTTGGCTCGTAACTATGAGGGTACTGAATAGTTACGATGTTTTTCCAAACAGCTATACGAGAAATAGTGTTGTACATAAAAGTGGTGATAGCCTATAGGTTCACATAGATTCTTTGCTGGTTGCAAACAGCAGGGAAAAGCAAAAAAATATTAAAAAACCAGGAGAGTATGTAACATGGAGATGACTTATGATGGAGCATTAGTGCTTCCAAAGAATTATGTAGTAATGGACGAGGATGATATGATGTATGTTGAAGGGGGAGGGACTGGACAAGTTGTTGCATATCAAGCTATTAAGATAGGTGTTAATATGGTATTCAATAGTGTTTTAGGAGGCGGAACACTTAATGCTGTTAGCAGTATCCTAAGATCTCTAGGAACAGATTATGTGGTTCTGATGATGAAAAGAGCACTTGTTAAATGGGTATCTGCAAGAGTGGCAAACTTTATTGCAGGAGGTATTATTGGACGGATATTCAAACTTGCAACATATACCATAGGTGGTGCAGCGGCAGAAATTTTAGATAGGGCTGATGGTGCAGATGATAATCAGGTATATTTTAGTCAGGTGAGTTTTTAAACATGGAAAATATTTTAATTTGGGTTAGCGTAGGATTATTTCTTTTATTGCCATATTATTTATGTGTATTTCTTATGGAGAAAAATAGAAATAGGAAGCATATTTGTATTTGTATATGTTTTAATGCATTAATGACGTTTGTGTATTATTTGCAAATTAAATCGCTTTTTTCTCCGGCAAGTATTATTCTAATTACAACAACTGCATATTATGGACTTTCATATTTTTTCCATGTAAAAAATATAGAAAATATAATTTCTCAAGAAATAATAAAAGAAATTGCTCAGACAAAGCTTTTTTGGATGGCTATGTATGTTGTGATGACTATTTGTGTAGTAGTGATTATAGTAGATATAATATTTCTAATAAACATGAAAGATGGTATTTGGTTGGATAAATTATATTTTATAGGTATATTGTTAGTATCGTTTGTTCAAATATTGAGATATTATAGGGATTATAAAGCACTGAAAGAAATAAAAATAGCACAATAATTTATGATTTCATTATGGATGTATATTTGTGATGTTATGTATTTTTTGCATATTAGAATATCTGCTTGGGAATCTGAAAAAAGGTCATATGGAAGAAAAGAAAATACCCAAATACGCAGATAAAATGTTAATAGCTGTATGCTTGCTAGGTGCAGTATTGATGATTGCAGGCAAGAATTTTATTCATTCAAATGCGTGTATAATTGTAGGTGCAATGTTATTTTCCCCGACAATTGCAGTGATGATTGTGTTGCAGGTATGTAATTTAATGAAGCATGCAAAAAGTAAAGGACAAGCATAAAAGAGAGAGCCTTATGTAGTACAATATGGGAATAATAGTATGGTTTAAAAAAGCGAAAGAACATTAAAAGGGAATAAATAAGAGTTAAAATGGAGTATAAGTGTTTTCTAATAATTATAACTCAAACTTCGCACATTAAAATGTGCCTATGCACCTTGAAAATTCAATAATAACTGGCATAAAAATAGCATGAAACCAATGGTTTTGATATAATTAAGTTACCACACAAAATAATACAAACCGGAGGCTCTTGCTATGAATAAAAGTATAACACAAGCGACTCAAAATGATAAGCAAATTTCTAAATCTATCAAAAGATTTTTTACAAGGTTTCATATTTCCTCAGCTTTGAAAGCGTCTAATGCTTACAAAAAGAAGGGCATTCCAGTAAC
>JBGVMW010000055.1:0-1673 GCA_045125095.1 Lachnospiraceae bacterium | reverse complement strand
ACAGATTCCGAAGGAGAATCAAAAACCATTACCATGCGCATTGTATATGAGGTGATTGAACGAACAACCGATAAAAACGGACAGTTCGTTCTGGTTCCGGATATCGAGTGCAATACGATATGGACCAATCTCGGCTGGAGCGATGATGATATCATAAATGGCTATCATGCTCACGGCGAATGCGAACAGTTTCACAGTGAAATCAAGACGGATATGGATGTTGAAAGACTTCCATCCGGCAAATTTGATACAAATGAGCTGGTCCTTGAATTAACTGTGCTTGCGTATAATATTTTGCGATTAATAGGTCAGGAGTCGTTAAAAAGCAGGCGAGCTCCTAAAACAAAACACCCTGTTAAAAGAAGACGTATCAGAACCGTGATAGGGAATCTGATTCAAATCGCCGGACATGTAACAACTCATGGACGACGGATTGTCTTGGCAATTGGTTGCAGTAATGTATGGCGTCATGCATTTATGGATGTTTATAAGCGTTTTGCTCTGGCCTAAGAATACAAAACAGAAAAAGGCTTGTTAAGGTGCGTCATTTTTGCACCTTATAAGCTGCAAATAGATATAAATCTCGCAACAAACAGGAATTGTGTACTAAAATTCGGTGTAAAGCAATGAATAACATTGATTCTGGGCAGTTCCTGTAAAAAAACAACTAAGTTTCACGGATTCAGGTTTTAACCAATTTTTTTAATAGCCTCCATGCATCTGTATCAGAAATGCAAGAATACTCTAACAAATCATCCCAAAATACATCAACATTATTTTTTTTCTACAATACAATTGGTTTATTTTTTTTCTAATCTCATCACTTTTTTGAGAATCCAATTCCACAATTTGTATTGCTGAATCTTTAATCACTTCAATAATATTTTCTTTTATTTTATACATTAGTCAAACCTCTTCTCATCTATTATATGGAACATCATCAACACTGCACCATTATTCGCTCTCCATTCAACTGGAAAAGACTTACCATTTTTATCTTTTCCCCATTTTGTAACATTAAAATCTTTCTTAGATACTCCAGTTTTATTAAATGCATCTTTATAAGTTCCTTTTCCTCTTAGGTCAACATCAATACCCTCTTTAAATTTATAATTACCAAAACCTGAAGAACTACCACTCTTTATCGCCTTCGCTGCATTCTCAACTACATCATCCACCACTTTATCTGCTTTTTTGGCAAATGCTTCCGCTTCTTCTGTCAGCAGTTTCTTCGGCAGGTGTTTTTCGAGGTCTATTGCATCGTCTGCTTTCTTTACAAGCTTCTTGATTCCGTCTGCCACGTTGTCAAGGTGTTTTAGTCCGCTTTCAACTATTCCGTTGCCAAGTACTTTGCTTGCCTTACCTGTCTTTGTAAAGGCATCGGCTCCGGGGATTATACTTAATGCACTGAGTCCTGCATTTATATAATCTCCTTCTGTAAGATATAGCACTGCATTTACTGCATCACATATATCTCCATAGCCTGTTATACTTCCTGCTATGTCTAATGCATCGTGAACTGCTTCTCGCCAGTTTATGTTTTTCTTTGCCTTTTTCGTTCCAGGTTCGGCACTTAGTCCGAATGGATCTATCTGCGTTACTGGGTTTCCATTGACGTAGGCGTAGCGGTTAAGACTTGGTGTGCTTGAAAGATTCCCTATTACGCTGTCGGC
>JBGVMW010000054.1:0-6369 GCA_045125095.1 Lachnospiraceae bacterium | reverse complement strand
CTCAGTTGTAGGATTATCTTCCTCACGGAATAGCACACGTGCGCCTAACAACTGCTGTCTTGCTACAAGTGAATTTAACCAGACGTTCAATGAATTTACGATTGTTTCAATTAAACGGCGGTTGCCTGGTTCATCAACCTTTTGGAAGATTGTTAGAATAATGGTATTACCTACCCACTGGAACATTCTTCTTACTGGAATGAATGCATCCTTAGGATCAGTATTGCCAGGGTAACAACAAGTGCGATTACCCCAGAATGTCCATCCTTTAGTAAAATTCAAGAAAGTTACAATGCCCTGACCATTTAAATAATTAGCTTCTTCATTGCCAAATACAACTTCAGAACCATCCTCAAGGCATAAGCCGGTAATAGATACATTCTTATTTGATGGAGAGCAATAAGGCACACCGCCATAAGCATTGTCAGTTACACCAATTACGCCAGCTAAATGCACTGATGCATGGTATAGTGTCTCTGTATTGCGAACCATTGGCCAACATAGGACCTGCTGAGTTAGAACAAGGTTATTATTCTTCTTCCACTCTGGAACAGATGAATACACCTGAACATTCTCATTTGCTGGAGCATCACATAAAGCCATTGCTCTAAAGTTACCATTAACAATAACTGCTTTAGCTGCCATAATTGCAGCAACTTCAGGATCTGAAGAATAGCCAGGTGCAAGAATTAAAGTTGGAACTAATGAGAATTTAGGATAAACCTCATTCATCAACTCCAAACCAGTACGTTTACCAGTGACAGAGTTAATTCCACCAATAACATCAGCCTTGGTTACTAATGTTGCATCAATCTTATAACCGTTAACAGTGATTGAATCTGGGAGCTTGTATTTAGAACCATCTAAAAGAGAATTGATTACCAGATAACCATCCTCGTCAAATGCAGTCTCATAATCAGTGCCTGCTACATAAGTACGAGTTTCACTCTCAACAGTAGCTGTAATAGCTAAAGTCTCAGCAATAATGCCTAAGGTCTTAATGGTTACAGTGCCATCTTCTAAGGTATATGTATTTTCTGTTAATGCAGTCTTATGCTTTGAAGGATCTAAGACGTTAACAAAAATGCAAGGCACAATGCCATAGAAGTTGAAGTTTGCATACATGAATTCACAAAGACCATGAGCAAATTTCTTATCGCCTTTATCATTAAATACCTGAGCTGCTTCAAAGCCAAAATACTTTACAGCTTCAGCATATGAATTAATTAGCACTGGTTCATTGATTTTTCTTGAACCTGCCTCAATCTGATTGATTGGTGCAGTGCCAACAACAAAAGGTAAAGCGCTTTCTACTCTGACAGTAGGAATCAAAGAGGTTCCTGTCTCAGAAATATAAACACCATGCTTATAATTTCCCATTCTTATTCTCCTTTAATTAAAAGGGCCTTTTCATAAGCGCCATGCAATCTTGAGCCTACCTTGTTAACCTCTGAAAGAGCCTTAACATAGTCCTTTGTTGGAACTATTAACGTATTTAATTCTGGATGTTTATCAACGAGAGCCTGAGCTACAGCGCCCAATCCGTCTGCAAATACCATATTTGCCTTAAAGTAGCCTTTAGGGATTGAAGGTCCAACATAGATACGTGGCCATGTAACATCTTGAGTTGCTGTAGTAACAGCTTCTGTTTTCTTTGCCATCTTGCTTATCCTCACTAGATAGATGAATCAAATTGACTTGAGTAAATGTGCCAGTTGGTTGTTAGCACGATCATGAAAAAAGGTTGTTCCTGCTCAAAGGGCATTGACCATTTCATTGAGCCAACACGCTCATATTTTTGGTCAAGCAGATTATCTTTAAGCTGAGCTAAGCGCATAAGAATGCGTTGAGCTACATTTGATGTGTCATGATAAGCATCCTCATCACGTGAAAAGGTTCCTACCACAATTTCTATAGTTAACTGAGTAATTCCATTATCAACAGTAGCCTCACTGGGTCTTACCGTCACAAATGGATAATCTGCAGGAGTAGCTACATTCTTGTTAGGCAACCATCCGTCATGCACTGCAACCTCATGCAGAGTTGCAGGATCTTCTGCAAATTCAGGAGTATTTTCTTCAAATAAGCTTCCTGGTATTCTTTCTGTCTGTCTAGGCGGTGCAGACAGTCTAAAATCTTCTATTGCCTTCTTGATGAACTCAATTAAGGCCTTATTACAATTCAATGCAATCATTTGACTTTTCCTTTCAGAAGCACATCAACTTCATGACTTAAACGCTTCTCGAATGACTGTTGTGCATATTCTTGAAGCTGAGGCATAATCTTTTCAGAATTTAATAACTGTGGAACTGTAGGACCAGTTTGTTTAATGATTGGCAAACGTTCATCTCCTTCACGGCTAAAGACAGTTCCATTCCAGACAAAACCTTTATCTAACTTGAAAGGCTTGCCCTTAATTATTTCAATCGTTACAGCTCTATGAGGAGAGCCTGTTGTATCTCTTTTGGGATTAACCTTGTAACGGTTGAGAGGTAAACTTGCTGTATATGATCGGCTTTTTAACTCTGCTACCAGACTGTTTGGCTTTGCTCTGACCAAACTCATTGTTTCATTGATGGTAGAAGCCTTTAGAGTATATTTAGTTCTTAAAGAACGAGATGCCTCAGTCTTAGCAGAACTGATTGCTCTGTTCATTGCCCTTGCAATTGCTTTAGGTATAGCCTGAGGCATAGCTTTAAGATAAGACGTCATATGGGCAATGGAATCTTCATCAAGACGAATAAAATCATTTCCCATATTACTGCTCCATCTGTTCAAGCGTTAAGATGTCAACTCCCTGCTCTACCTGCACATCTCTGCAGATATAATGCAGTTTGTTAATGGTTACTGTTGAATTTACAAGTGGCAGAGGAGATAAGTCCCCCTGCCTGATGTAAACCACTGCAGTAGCCTTAAAAACACCCTGAATCTGAGCTTTCTCAAAAGTATTTACAACAGAATTATCAATAACTGCTTTTACGCTTTTTCCGTTAATAGTCCAGTAATCAGCAAATTCACCATCATTGATAAATGTGTCTAAATCTTTTTTGAAAGTCTGTTTCAGATTCATTTTTTACTGCGCCCTGTCTTTGGTTCAGAAGCCTTTTCAGTGTTAGTCTGTTTTACATTTTTGGTATCAAGCACAATCTTTTCTGCAAGACCTCGCTCAATCCAATCTGATGCTTCCTTATCAGATAAAGAAAAGGTAGTTCCTGTTTCAAGAACTACCCCTTTATGTAGAACATTAGACTTTAGTCTTACGTCCATAATTAAGCTACCTTTAAGATGTAGAAGCCCAGTGGCTCGTTAACAATCATCAGAGGAGCTGATTTTAACTGCACAATACGTCCTGCAGGATTTGAACGCTGCAACCATGAGCTTGCAACACGATCACCTTCTACGAACTGATGAGTATTGTTTGCCTCATTGATAATATCAACTAAGCCGTATGCTCTGGTGGTCTTTACTCCACGGCAGGCAATCAGCACAGAATCTTCAGGGATCATTGGTTTCTCTTTGCCAGTAGCTACATCATAGTAGTATTCATCATAGGTAAAGATGTCTAAGTTTGGTAAACGTAAAGCACCTACATATGACACACCATCCTCTAATTCATGCGGATCGATCTGACCTAAGTCAATTCTGCGTGAATTTAATGCAGTGTTATCTCCCTTCAGAGAATGCAATAGCGCATCAATAGCCTTAGAACCGGCAATCATCTCTACTGGAGTTAAACCAGACTTCTGCGCAATCTGACGGCATGCAGTACGTAAATCACTAAGAGGATCGGCGCCTGCAGCAGTCCATAAAGTTGATACGGTACCAGCTGGCTTTTCAGCTGAAGACAAATCTTTCCAGAAGTCTAAATACTCATCAACTCCTTCACCCTTAATCAGAATCTTACCGGTGGTTAAGGCCTGAGCACACATAACCTCTTCTGTACGTGTAATCTCCTTATCCATCTCATTTAAATCCTGAGCCAGAATTGCAGCTGCTCTCTCATTAGGAGAACGACCTGAATATAACTGCTCACCTGGTAATCTCTGCATTGCATCCTCTGCAGTGCATACACGGTAAGGAGCAATAAAAGCAGGTCTATAGGTAGAGGTTTTGAAGCCATTACGTAAATCTAAAGTTCCACCAATACGAGGATTTACAAATGGAGCCAGTGAACGCTTACCAGGGCCTTTAATATCAATATCAACAGTTGCAGTATTAAAGGTCTTTTTATTTGAAAAATAGCGATCACGCAAGAATGAACGGGCACGATACTCAGAGTTGACCATCTCCATCATTGTGCGAGGTTCAAATAAAGAAACTGTCATCTTAAAAATCTCCTATTAACGTAAGAAAATTCCAACATTACGAGCGGCTTTAACAAAGTCCTCAATGTTAACCCCTGAAGGAACAATCACAGCTGCCTTATTAAAGTCACCGTTAACATATACAACACCTTCAGTGTCTGCATCTGAAGCATTTACATCATCTGTAAGAATGCCAAATACATCTGCAGGGGTATCACCATTTGCTGCAGAAACTGCAGATACCTTACCATTTGCAAAGGTCACTAAAGCACCGCGCTTTAAGTTCTGACCTGATGCAACAACTACAGGAAAAGTCTTAATCTCATCACGATTAAGGCCGGCAAATAACTTGTCATACTCAGTTGACTCAGTTTTAATTAAATCAGCCATTTTTAATCTCCTAAATTATTTTTTATAACCGTTGATTTTTGCCAGCTGTGAATGAACAGCAGCAACCAACTGAGCACGTGACTCAGCATCCTTATCCTGAGGCAGAGCGCCTTCTGCATTATCAGCACCTGCTAAATCACCTGCTAAAGCCTGAGCATCCTCTGTTAATGCTTTTGCATGTTTATCACTCTGGCTTTTCTGCATTTTGATAGTCTCAATGGCAACTTGCTCTGCTGTCATTGGCTCTTCAAACATTGCCTTCATTACCAAGTCATGATTTGCACCGTTGTCAATCTCTGACAGTGACTGAATACGCTTACGTTCTGAAAGAACTGCTTCAGCAACAATTGCTTTGAACAGATCAGGATGTTCGGCATTCAATTTCTCTGCTGTCATAGCCTCTGTTTTATGTTCCTCTGCCTTTGCAACAATCTGAGTATCTTCTACCTTTGCTGCAGGCTTTGGATCTTCTGGTTTCTTACTCATTAACATCTCCTTAGATGGTTTACGTAAGTTTTGTAAATCCCATTCTTTGCCTGCAATGGCCAGAATGTGATCGTCTTTCATATAAGCAGATACCTGCTCACTGTTATCAATCTCATCTGCAAAACCTTTCTCTACAGCTTCTTCAGCGGTAAACCAGGTTTCTGCATCCATGAGAGATTTGATCTCTTTTTCATCAAGTCCTGATTTCTCCATATAAATGCTTCTCATTGATTCAGCGCATTTATTGAGAACATCAATCTGCTTTTCAAGTTCTTCTGCATTTCCATATGCGCTAGACATTGGATTGTGAATCATGAACAGAGAACCCTTACTGATTACTGTCTTTGCATTTTTTAAGGAAGTAATCAGTGTTGCAGCAGAAGCAGCAAGGCCGGTCACGTGAATTGTGATGCCGGCCTTGTGTCTTGATAAAATTCCATTGATCGCCAGAGCGCTTGCAACACTTCCACCTGGCGAATTGATATAAATATCTATTGGTTTATTAGGATTGACTGCAGCAAAAGCTTTTGCAACTTCTGCCTCATCAAAGCATTTCTCATCTTCAAACCATTTCTCAGCAATAGGACCAAAGAAATTCAAGATTGTAATTTCTTCTTTTTCCTGAATTGCCAAAATTGGTCTAAGCTCTGTTTTTGGCATTGGTTTCATCCTCTTCGCTTTGTTCTAAAGAATTAACACCAGGTGTTGGCCTAATGTCGTTTTCATTCATAAGTTTTTCTTCTCTGCCCCTCTGAGCTGCAATCACGTCAAAGCTCATTCCAGTAAGTTCATTTGCTTCATGCTCACGTGTACTGAAACCTTCCTCAACACGAACCTTAGCTGCTTCAGCTTCTTTAAGCGGATCAAGCTGTCCTTGAGTATCACCAGACCAATCAGCTAAACACCATGCTTTTCTGATTGCAGGATCATCAAAGAATCCTGGAGCCTTAATTCTCCCCTTTGCAACAGCTTCAGATAACCATTCCTCATATACTGGCTGACATAAACGGTTAACAATCCACTGTCTTCGCATTCTGAACATCTTCCAGGCTTCAAGTAATGCGCCACGAGAAGCACTATAAGAAGATGTGAAGCTCTTCATCAGAAGTTCATAAGGAATTTCCAAAGCTGCGCCGATCTGTCTGCAGATAGAAGTAACAAAACCATCAAAAGCAGTATTAGGTCTGCC
>JBGVMW010000053.1:0-18592 GCA_045125095.1 Lachnospiraceae bacterium | reverse complement strand
GGGGTGGCTGCCCTGGTTCGTGGCGGTCAGCCTGGTAGTGTTCTACGCTTACGGCATGTACCATCGCATCTGGCACTATGCCAGGGTGCGGGATTTGGTGGCGATTGTGGGGGCGGTGTCCCTGTCTGTTGCCATTGTCTTCGTGCTGGATATTTTCATCGGCACGAGGATTCCCCGGAGCATTTATGTCCTGTCCTGGATGCTGTCCATCGGCAGCGTAGGAATGAGCCGCCTGGCCTTCAAGATTAACTGGGACAATCTTTCAGATGGCCTGGATGGCGGTGTGCAGAAGAAGCAGGTGCTGATTGTGGGAGCCGGTGATGCCGGTGCCATGATGGTACGGGAAATTGAGCAGAACGATGCCGCTACCATGAATATTGCTGGCTTTATTGATGACGATGTGCGCAAGCAGGGGAGCCGCCTTTCAGGCTTTCCGGTGTTGGGAACAACCGATGATATAGTAGCTGTCAGCAAGGAAAAGTGTGTTGATGAGATAATCATCGCCATGCCGTCCGTATCGGGCAGTGTTATCCGCAAGCTAGCCGATACCTGCCGCCTGACTGGCTGCCAGGTGAAGATCATGCCAAGCCTCCTTGAGATGACGGACGAGCATATCAATGTCAGGACGCTGAGAAATATTAATATTGAAGACCTGTTGCGGCGGGATCCTATCCATTTGGATTTTGAGAAGATTACCAGCTATATTGCAGGAAAAACCGTGCTGATAACCGGTGCCGGTGGCTCCATAGGCTCGGAAATATCCCGTCAGATAAGCCGTGTAGGCGCAAGGGAGATTATCCTGCTGGGCCGTGGTGAGAACAGCATTTATGAGATTTATCAGGAGCTGAAGGTGAAGTTCCCAGACCAACTTTACAGGACTGTAATAGCCAATATTACTGATGCCCGGCGCATGGAGGAAGTCTTTGCAAAGTATCGGCCACAGGTAGTGTTTCATGCAGCTGCCCACAAGCATGTGCCCCTGATGGAAATGCAGCCGGTGGAGGCCGTGCGCAACAATGTTTTTGGCACGAAGAATGTAGCAGAGCTGGCAGACAGGTTCAGCAGTGAGATTTTTGTGCTGATTTCCACCGACAAGGCGGTTAATCCTACCAGCGTCATGGGGGCTACCAAACGCTGTGCGGAGCTGGTATTGCAAGAAATTAACCAGCACAGCAGCACCAAGTTTGTGACTGTGCGCTTTGGCAATGTGCTGGGGAGCCGGGGCAGCGTGGTGCCGCTCTTTGAAAAGCAGATTGCAGCAGGGGGGCCTGTGACCATTACTCACCCTGAGATGACACGTTTCTTTATGACGATTCCTGAGGCGGTGCAGCTGGTGCTGCAGGCTGGCAGCCAGGCAGAGGGGGGCGAGGTGTTCCTCTTTGATATGGGCAAGCCGGTAAAGATAAAGGACATGGCATATGACCTGATTCAGCTGCATGGGCTGCAGCCGGACAAGGATATCAAGCTGGTCTATACAGGTCTTCGTCCCGGTGAGAAGCTCTACGAGGAGCTGCTTACCAGCGAGGAAGGAACGAGTAGCACCAGGCATGAGAAGATTTTCAAGGCAAGGATAAATCCGCTGGATACAGAGGAACTGAGCCGGGATTTGGAGATTTTGGCGAATAGCAGGGATGCAATGGTTATTTTGCAGACCATCAAGCGGATGATACCTACTTACAAGAGTAAGCAGCTGGAGGAGGAAGTTTCATGAGCACTAGTACGGGAAGAAAAATCAGCTTTTCACCACCGGATATTACCGAGGAGGAAATTCAGGAAGTAGCCGCTGCTATGCGCTCCGGCTGGATTACTACGGGGCCAAGAACCAAGGAACTGGAACGGCAGGTGGCGGCATTTTGTGATAATAAGAATGCCGTATGTCTTAATTCTGCCACGGCAGCCCTTGAGATGACATTGCGTGTCCTGGGAATCGGGCCGGGGGATGAGGTCATTACCTCTGCCTATACATATACGGCTAGTGCCAGTGTAGTCGCTCATGTAGGGGCGAAGCTGGTGCTGGTGGATACAGCAGAAGATTCCTTGGAGATGGATTATGATGCCTTGGAAGCGGTCATTACGGAACGCACCAAGGCTGTGATACCTGTGGATTTGGCAGGTGTACCATGTGATTATGACAGTCTGTTTGCAATCGTGGAACGGCAGAAGGATAAGTTTTTTCCGAGGAATAAAATCCAGCGGGCTATCGGGCGTATAGCTGTTTTGGCTGATGGTGCCCACGCCTTTGGCGCATCATACAAGGGAAAGAAGATTGGCTCTGTGGCGGATTTCACCAGCTTTTCCTTCCATGCAGTGAAGAATTTTACCACGGCAGAAGGTGGCGCAGCTCTTTGGGACAGTATTGATGGTATTGCTGATGAAGATATTTACAAGGAATATCAGCTGCTTTCCCTGCATGGCCAGAATAAGGATGCCCTTGCCAAGACGAAGCTGGGGGCATGGGAATATGACATCAAGGGCACATATTTCAAGTGCAACATGACGGATATCCTGGCTGCGGTGGGGCTGATTCAGATGAAGCGCTATCCGGGAATGCTGGCAAGGCGCAGGGAGATTATTGGCAGGTATGATGCAGGCTTGCAGGATTTGCCGGTAGAGGTGCTTCGTCATTATACGGAAGAATATGAGAGCAGCGGTCATCTGTATTTGGTTCGTTTGAATGGCAAGGATGCGGAATATCGAAATCGCTTCATTGAGAAAATGGCGGAGCATGGTGTAGCGACCAATGTGCATTACAAGCCGTTGCCGATGCATACTGCCTACAAGGTTATGGGCTTTGATATCAAGGATTATCCTCATGCCTACGCCATGTATGAGAACGAGATTACGCTTCCGCTTCATACAAGGCTCAGTGATGCGGATGTTGATTATATCCTTGAGGTATTCAGGTCTGTGTACAGGGAGATGGAGTGTCAGTAGGCTTATGGTTTTGTGCAGATGGGAAGATTTGCCTGAGCATATGAGGTGTCAGGCAGTACGGCCTTATTATGAGGTATTGGAGAGGCGGCAGGGCATGCTGCTGCTGAAATTTCTCTTTGACAGGGTAATGGCGTTGCTGCTGCTGGTACTGCTGTCTCCTGTGTTTTTGCTGGTGGCGGCATGGATAAGGCTGGATTCTCCCGGGGAAGTGTTTTTTCGCCAGGAGCGTGTTACCAGATATGGCAGGCGGTTCCGTATCTACAAGTTCCGCACAATGGTCAAAAATGCCGAGAGCCTTGGCACCCAGGTCACTACTCAGCAGGACATGCGGGTAACGAACGTGGGCAGGAAAATCCGTGCCTGCCGTCTGGATGAAATCCCCCAGCTTATCAATATCCTGAAGGGAGAGATGAGCTTTGTGGGAATAAGGCCGGAGGTTCCAAGATATGTGGCGCATTATACGGATGAAATGTTGGCAACGCTGCTGCTGCCAGCCGGAGTGACCAGCCAGGCCAGCATCCACTACAAGGATGAGGAAAAGCTGCTGACAGAAAGCAACAATGCGGATGTTACTTATGTGGAAATCGTGTTGCCGGGGAAGATGGCATATAACCTGAGGGAGATAAAGGAGTTTTCCTTCGTGAAGGAACTTGGGACGATGGTGGAGACTGTGGTTGCGGTGGTGAAGTGAGAGTAATGGGAACAAGGGATTTAAAGTATAGTGTCTTGATGACAGTATATAAAAATGACAATCCTGCGTATTTTGCGTTAAGCCTGGATAGCATGCTTCATCAGACTCATAAGCCTGATGAGATTGTTGTGGTCAAGGATGGGTCTGTTGGTGCTGCTTTGCAAGATGTAATAGATGCAAGGTTAAATCAGTCCGTATCAATAAAGCAGGTTCAGTTACCAATTAATTTGGGGCTGGGGTTGGCCTTGAATGAAGGGCTGAAGCATTGTTCCAATGAGCTGGTGGCTAGAATGGATGCAGATGATTATTCCATGCCTAATCGTTGCGAATTGCAAGTCGCTGCTTTTAAAGAAAATCCTAGATTGGATATTGTTGGTTGTCCGGCTGATGAATTTGTAGATGACATTGACAATATTGTAGGTTGTCGCAATGTCCCGTACAACAATGATGATATTTATAGTTTTGCCAGGAAAAGGGATCCATTTAATCATCCAACTGTCATGTATAGAAAAGCTACAGTAATCAAAGCTGGTATGTATTCTGATTATAGGAAAAATCAGGATACTGATTTATGGATAAAAATGTTGAGTAATGGTGCTGAATGTATGAATTTACAGGAGCATGTATTCAGGTTCAGGTTTGACGAAGGGACATATAAAAAGCGTAAGTCCTGGGTAAACACAAAAATTTTATTAGAAATCAGATATAAGGCATGGCGATCAGGATTTAACTCATTTTTTGATTTTTTGCTGGTTGCAGTTATGCAGGCTGGTGTTTATTGCCTGCCTGTTGATTTTCAGAAATGGTTGTATACGAAGGTGCTGAGGAAATAATAATGAGTAGTTTAGAGCAGAAGATTAATTATCAGCTTAATAAGTATCCTGCTATTAAGAAAAATGTAAAAAGAATTTATCAGCATTTTATGTATGCCATGTCTAAAAAAGTAAAAGTGGAAGGAAATATTGTCAGATTATCACCTTCTGATGGATATGAGTATTTTTTTGGATATTATGACAAATCCCCTTGGGATGTTACAGACAGGTATGTTTTATGCTTGCGTGCAAAGGATACCTGGTCTGATGTATCGCCGAGGGACGTCGCTGACATTATTCTAATAGATACAATGAAAGCGGAAAATGATGAGGGGAGAATCCGTAAAATTGCTGTGACTCATGCCTGGAATGTGCAGCAGGGATGCATGATGCAGTGGCTGGGCCCGGATTACCAAAGCAGGATTATCTATAACGATTGTCGTGATGGTAAATATTGCTCTGTAATTTTAGACTTGAAAAATATGAAGGAAAGGGTAATTAATGCCCCTGTGTATACTGTTTCGGCAGATGGTAACTTTGCTCTGACATTGGATTTTAGCCGTTTATATAATTTGCGTCCTGGCTATGGCTACTATAACGTACCTGAGATTACCAAGGGAATTGGCTTGCCTGATGCTTTTGCTATATGGAGCATTAATTTGCAGAATAATGAGATTACTCCATTATTGAAATATGAAGATTTTGCTAAATTTAAACCGAGAGAAGAAATGGCAGATAAAGATGCCGTTCATAAAGTTAATCATTTAATGCTTAGTCCTAATGGCAGAAGATTTATGGTTTTGTATCGCTGGTTCAATAGTGGCAGGAAATATACAAGGCTTATCACATGCAATGTAGATGGTTCAGATATGTATTTGCTTTCAGATGATGATATGGTAAGTCATTGTTACTGGAAAGACGATGAGCATATATTGGCTTTTGCCAATAAAAATGGCATTGGCACTGGGTATTACTTGATGAAAGATAAAACTCAGGAATATAGTCATTGCTGGCCACAATTTAGCAATGATGGTCATCCGAGTTATTCACCTGACGGAAAATATGTTGTTACTGATTCATATCCCGATAGGGCTAGAATGGCCAGCATAAATCTTATGTCAGGAGATGAAAGCAAGAAAGAGAGCAAAACAATTGCCAGAGTGTTTGCACCCTTTAAATATGATAATGACACCAGATGTGATTTACATCCGCGATGGAATCACAAGGGGGATCAGATTTGTTTTGATGGTGTTTTTGAAGGTTGTAGAGGATTGTATAGTGTGAGTGTTGGGGGGGTGAGCGAGTGTCAGAATTACCGCTGATTAGTGTAATTGTGCCTGTCTATAATGTAGAAAAATATATCAGTAGATGTGTTGATTCTTTATTAGGACAAACATATAAAAATATAGAAATTATCTTGGTGGATGATGGTAGCAGTGATGATAGTTCTTTGCTTTGTGATCATTATGCAAGCGAGAACAAGAATGTAATTGTAATACATAAAAAGAATGGTGGGCAGAGTTCAGCACGTAATGAAGGATTAAGGCTGGCACGAGGACAATATATCGGCTTTGTTGATAGTGATGATTGGATTTCAAATGATATGTATGAATATTTATATAATCTAATTATAGGATATGATGCAGATGCTTCTAGCATTTGGTTCGTTACATGTAAGACGGAAGATGATGTAGCAACAGTCAATCAAGAAAATATTAATGTGTTGCATGGAGATGAAATTTTAGAATTTCACTTAAAAGAGGCTTTATGTTCGGGGGCTCACTCTATGTGTAGATGTCTTTTTAAAGCAAGCATTATACGGGGAATGCGATATCCGGAAGGCTATGTAAATGAAGATATACCTTTCAAATTTGAGGCATTGTCCAAGACAGGTACTTTTGTGAGCAGCAATTTAGTAAAGTATTTTTATTATCAGGATAGTGAAAGTACTACTCGCGGAGGGTTTAAACCCAAAGATTTGTCATTGTTTCCTATGACTGAAAAGCTTTATGAAATGGCATATCCGTATGGTGGCAATATTAGAAAATTGGCTGAGATAAAAAAGATTAGATCAGATTTTTCTATTCTCTCCAGGATTGCATATTATGGAAGCGAATGTGATGCTCTTTTTACAAATAATGTAATAAAGGATTGTACGATAAGGCTACGTAAGAATTTCCTAAAATTATTGTTAGCTCCTATTCCTGTGAGCAGAAAGATAATTATGGCTCTATTTGTCATAGATTTTAAATTAGGTTGTCTATTTATAAAAGTTGCGAAAAAGATATATAGATATAATTGATTAAAAGTTTATGTGTTTTGGGGAGGAGTTATGTTGAATATAGTTTGCATAGGATATTTGCATGGTTCTGGTGGTGCTGAACGTCAGATTATTATGCTAGCTAATGAAATGAACAGGCGTGGGCATAAAGTATCGTTAATAGTATTAGCGGAAAATAATGTTAGATATAATGTCGATAATGATATAAATGTTTATGATTTGACAGGTTGTGAGCATGGAAGTTTAAAAATTATAAAACGATACTTTGCATTGAGAAAGCTTTTATGTACATTGCGCCCAGATATTACTATTAATTTTTGGTTGCAGTCAGCATATTTTTCTGTTGCCATGCCAACGGATTATACAGGAAAAATTATTTATTCCGAACGTGGAGATCCTGGTGATAAAGAGTATAATGGGGTTTTGGGGATAATAAGAAAAATATCATTTCAGTATATAGACGGATTTGTTTTTCAATCTAATGGGGCTAGAGATTATTTTGACTATGCTGTTCGAACAAGGTCGATTGTTATAAATAATGCAGTAACCGATGAGGTTTTTCTTTTTTCTCAACCTGCCAATTTGCGGAAAAAGAAGATTGTTACTGTTGGAAGGCTATCTGAACAGAAAAATCAAAAACTCTTACTAGATGCATTTTCATATATTTCTAAGGATTTTCCTGAATATGTATTGGAAATTTGGGGAGAAGGGCCGTTGCATAAAGAATTGTTATCTAGAGCAGTTAGTCTAGGAATAGAGGACAAGGTGCTTTTTAAAGGTACTAGCAGAAATATTTTGCATGAGATATATGATGCTTCTGTGTTTGTACTTTCGTCCAATTATGAGGGAATGCCTAACGCACTTATGGAAGCAATGTGCATTGGTATACCTTGTGTGTCTACAGATTGCAGACCTGGTGGGGCACGAGAAATTATAAAAAATGGAATTGATGGATATATAGTTCCTATAGAAAATAGTTTGGCATTATCTCAAGCTATTAAAATAATAATTCAAGATTGTAATGAACAAGATAAAATATCAAAAGCTGGTTGGGAAAACAGAAAACAATTTTCTGGGTGTACTATATATGATAGGTGGGAAAAATTTTTTAATCAATTGTTCAATTAATGATTGAGGTAGGAAAATGTTAAATTTGTTTTATACAGATGTATTTGTTTTATCATCTTTGTTGATTTCTGTTACTATTTTGGGTAATGGCACAAACGAAAATTTACTTATTGCATTTATTGTTTGCAGTTCTAGTTTATATGCGTTAGGAAGATATTTCTTCATAAACCATGTACATAGTATTTGCGAGAGAAAGTTCCTTATAGTATGGTTAGTGGTTTTCTTTTCTATGTATATTTTTTATGGAAATTTTTTTCATGCTGGTGTAGATCCGTTAGGAGGAAATGATGCAGCTTTTGTGTTTATATTATCTGCAGTAGATGTTTTACTTATAATCTCACCATATAGCAATGATAAACTTTTAAGATTACTAGAGTATGCATTTTTTACAACATTTTTGTTTTATGTAAGTTTCCTTATCTATGTTGTAATGTCAATGTCCACTCAGGAATTATTGTTATATAGAGTTGGTGATCAAGTGGATGGTGTGTCAGTATTAAAAGGTGATTCAAATACAGTAGCCATAAACATGATAATATTTTCCATATTTATATACATGAATGTGTTTTTTTCTAAAGCAAAGATAAAATATATAATTCCAATATTATTGTCACTTGTGGTGATAGTTTTTACTGGCTCTAAGGCAGGTTTGTTTTCTGTAGTTGCATATTTTCTGATATTTGGAATTGTATTTTCAAATTTATCGGTGAAAAAATTGAGTGCAACTATTTTGTTTATAGTAATTTTTATGGTAGTTATATTTACAAATGATTACTTATATTTGTTGATAGGACAAAGAATAGAAGATTTTTTAGGTGCATTAGGATTAATGGAGCATACCAATTATTCTCGTTCAACAGATCTGAGAATGGCTATGAACGATGTAGGTGTTAAAATGTGGCTAGATAGTCCATTTTTTGGAAATGGACGTGCAGCGTTTAGGGGATACTCTGGTTTTCAAACTTGGTCGCACAATAATTATATAGAATTACTTACTTCTTTTGGACTTTTTGGACTGATAACATTTTATTGGTATCAAATTGTTTTATTGTTCAAAGCACTTTATTTAAAATGTAAAGCGAATATAGGGCCAATGATGGTTATTGCTTACTATGCGGTTAGTTTTTTTATAGATATCACAGCAGTTCGATATGCTCTGTATATTACAATAATAATGGTTGTGATTACTGGGGTTTTGATAGATAATGCAGAACGACGTAGATGATTATTAACTAAAATTAATTTTTAGACTATTTTATGGTTAAAACTTATAGAATGGAGTATTTGGAGATGTTGCAAAATTATATATGGAGGACATTCTTATATGAAAAAAGTATTACATATTATTGATAATATGAATGAGGGAGGCGCTCAGAGAGTAGTATTTGATTATTTAGAGCGAAAGAATAGTTTACAAAACTATAAATTAGAGTTTGTATCTTTGAGTGCACCTACAAATTCAATATATGATAATTATATTAAGCAAAATAAATTATCATTTTCATATTTAAATTGTAAACAAACTACAATAAAAGTTAAATTTTTGCAAAAACTAATAGGTTTAGTAAAACGGAATTTTGCAATATGGTCTTTTATAAAATCACGAGAAGTTGATGCGATTCATACCCATATTACTAGTGTTTTTATGTATATGATTGTGACATTTATTCTTTTTAAAGGAGAAAAATTTCATACTATGCATTCGGATCCATATAGTTTTTCGTATAATTTGGTTTGTATTTTTAAGTTTATATTTCGGTTTTTTAATGTACATCCTGTCGCAGTAAGTAAGGTACAACGTGAAAAAGCAATGTTGCGTTATAGGTTATCTGCGTGTGATTTGTTGTGTAATAGTGTAGATATTACTTATATTCAAAATAGTATTAGAGGCATAAGCAAAAACATCTTGTGTAAAAAATACAACATTCCTCAAAATTCTTTCATAATTGGCAGTGTGGGTAGATTGCATCATGTAAAAAATTATGATGGTTTGATTAAGATTTTTTCTGAATACAGGAAAAGTGTTTCTAGATCGGTTTGTTTGGTGATTGCTGGCGAAGGAGAGGAACGTGAAAAACTAATAAATCTAGCACGCGAATTAGGGGTAGAGGATTTAGTATTTTTGTTAGGTAAAATAAACGTGAATTGTATATATGAAATTTATAAGATGCTTGATCTGTTTGTTATGACATCCCACACTGAGGCTGCACCTATGGTATTTTTAGAAGCACAAGCTGTAGGTGTTAGGTGTGTCGTTGCTGGAAGTGTGGATTCAAGCATGGTTTATAAAGAAAATGTACAGTGCATGAAAACAAACGCGAGTATTTCGGATTGGTGTAAAGCTATTTCTGATACCAGATATATAAATAGGAAAATTTGTTCTAGTAAAAATTTTGATGTTAATACAGTTATGGTACGCTTGGAAAAGATTTATGATAATTATTTAAAAAATTAGTTTAAATGATTGTGAAAATATAGATAAGGTATAGATATATGAAAAGAATACTAATGATAATAGCTTCATTTATTATTGCTATATACATAAATGCCTTCAAAGGGGTAGATATAGCAATTTCACCTCATAATATTTTGGGACTGATTATTAGGAAATCTGGTGAAGGAAGGATTTTTATAGGCAAAAGATTAACAGTAAGAACACATGTAATTTTTAACGTTACATCTGCTGGTGTTTTGGAAGTTGGTAATAATGTATTTATAAATGATTCTACAAAAATAAATGTTCGAAAATATCTACATATAGGTAATGATGTGATTATAGGTCAGAATGTACTGATGTATGATCATGATCATGATTATATGTCATTGAACTATAAATATGAATTTAATACATCCCCCGTAATTATAGGGGATGGGACCTGGATTGGCAGTAATGTTATTATATTAAAAGGTGTTCAAATTGGGAAAAATTGTGTTATTGGTGCGGGGAGTATTGTAAATAAAGACATTCCAGATAATTCCGTTTTTTATAATAAGCGAATTTGTGTGAGCAATGTTTGTGTGCATAGGTAAACTTATTTGTCAGGCTGTAAGATATATGTGAATTTTTTTAGATTTTATAGTGTGATTAAGAAGTAATAAATTGATGAAAAAAATCTTTTTGTAATTATTGATAAATAAACTGTACCCCTTGTCAAGGACATTTTGAATTGAAGAAGCTTTCCTGCGGAGCGTTGTCCCAGCAGTTTCCCCTGCGGGACATGGACTGGCGGAGTTTTTTATCATAAAGGATATTTATGAACTTGTGGCTGGTATAGTGGCAGCCCTGATCTGAATGAATGACCGTTTCCGCCTGGAGGGAGACTCCATGATTTTCCACCAGTTTGTTGATGGTTTCCAAAACGAAATCCACTTCCAGTGATGGGCTGAGCACATACGACAGTATCTGCTTGGTAAAGGCATCCAGGACAGTAGATAAATAAGCAAAGGTGCCATTGTACGGCAGATAGGTGATGTCCGTCAGCAGGACGATTCTGGGGCCGTATGCCTCAAATTCACGCTGAAGCAGGTTGTCTGCGACATTGCTTGTCTTAAGGGCTTTGGCCATACGCCTGTAAGGGTTCGGGCCCCTGTAGGGGCAGGACAGATTGAATTTGTCCATCAGATGCCGGATCTTTTTGAGATTCATAATCACAGGCGGATCCATATGAAGCAGGGCCATGTAGATGCCCTTGGCACCCTTTGTATAGCCGTGCATTTTGTAGGCAGCCAGTATCAGATCAAAGTCATCATGATCCTGCTGTTCTTTAAGCGCTCTTGCAGGGGCGGCTTTGACACAGGCGTAATAACCGCTACGGGATACACCTGCCATTTCACAGAGTGTCTTGAAAGACAGCGTGTTATGGCTTTGATGCATGGTGTTGTAGATGATTTCGAATACCCAGGAAGAATCGTTCATGAGCAGAGCACCTACTTTCTTGTAGTTCTGATCGAGGAAATTTTTTTTAGAAATTCCATTTCCTGTTTCAGGTAATCTACTTCATGCCGCAGCTGTTTAATCTCATCAGCCTCGGATACAGGTTTGGTAGCATCTGTGGTTGCATCGTGGCTGGCTGCCTCGCCCCGTGGACCATAACCCTCATGGAATTCCCCGTACTGTTTATATTCTGTACGGATATGCTGGGAAATGCTCCATATGCGCCGCTCGCCGATGAGGCTGATGTCAAAACCCATGATATTCAAGAATCTTTCTCGGAGATTCACCAGCTTTGTATGCGGTCATGAAGAGCTCCTTGAACTCTTTGGTGAGAGTGATCCTTGTCTCAGTAACACTGTAGATGTAAGGGTTTTGGCGAAGTAACTGTTGTTGTTCCTCTGTGAATAGTTTTCTGCTCATGAAAATCCTCCATTTCTGTGATTAGAATATCACATCTGGAAGGGCGTGTCCAAGAAAAAGGGTTCACATGGGAACGGTGATTAATAACAGGGGCACGTCTTGTGTGGGTGTCTGTAAAACGGGTACTACACTAATTCGTGTGTCCACTGTTATGGGTACATTATAAAATAAGACAAGTGCTGTTCTTTAATAATTTGATGACAGTAAATGAGCAACACGATTTGTATTTGTAATGGTAAATTAATATGTTAGTAAGGAGAGATAAACAAGTTTTTAGATAATCAGAATTAATTGTAAATTAGTTATGACTTCAATATTGTAAATTGTGAAAAATGGGGTAAAGAAAAATGAGTGATAAAATTTTGTCAATTTCGGTAGCAGCATATAATGTAGAAGATGTGCTAGAAAATTGTTTAGATTCGTTAGCTAGATCAAGATATTTGGCTGATATAGAAGTATTAATAATAAATGATGGCTCTAAGGATAATACTGAAAATATTGCAAATAAATATCAAAAAAAATATCCGAAAAGTTTTATTTTAGTAAATAAGAAAAATGGAGGACATGGCTCTACAATTAACGAATCAATAAAAAGGGCGCAGGGGAAGTATTTCAAAATATTAGATGGTGATGATTGGGTAGACGTGGAGGAATTTGATGGTTTTATAGAAGAATTATTTTCATGCAGAGCGGATCTTATGATAAATGATTTTAATGAAGTTTATAAAAACAAGATTGTTAGGCGGAAAGTGGTAGATTCATATAACCTGAATACAAAAAATGATATTCAACAGATGAATTTAAATAATATATTTCCAATGCATTCAATTACTGTGAGAACAAATAAGTTGCGGCAAGAGAATTTTAGAATGTCATCAAATAGATTTTATGCTGATACAGAATATGTGTTTTTAGTTTTTTTAGTAACGAAAACCTTTCAAGTTAGTGATAAATGTGTATATCAATATCGGTTGGGGGTAGATGGGCAAAGTGTAAGTTCTATTGGAGTATATAACCATATTGAAGATATGATTTATATTGAAAATAGATTACTTGAAGAATATATAACTCATATTAAGCACCCGAATACAAAAATATTAAAAATGTTTGTTCAGAAAAAATATATAGCCATATTTAATATGTTTGTTATAATGTGCAAAAATGATAAAATATGTCAACTCAGATATTTTGATACAAATATGAGAAAGAAGTATCCTGAGTTTATAAGAGAGATTCCATTGGGAAAATATGCTTTTGTAAGGTATAACTATCTTTTTTTTATAAATTTATATCGCGTACTATACAGAATTTCTTCGATGATAAAGACATTTAAATCAGTAATTATTCATGAAGTTAAGAAGATAAATTTTTTTTATAGATTATGACAAGCTTAATTATTTATAAAAATTACATTTGTCAGATTGCTATTGCTAGTTTTGGGTTGAATGAAAAATCCTAACCCAAAAGCTATGCTGGGGAGAATATAAAAAGCCGTATCGGTGATGATAAAAAAAAGCCTCCTATGTTATACTTGAGATGGTGTCGCAAGACAAGCTCAACAATATAGGAGGCGGTCCAAATAGATGATAAAAGTTTATCACATATGCGATGGAAGTGCCAGTATCATATTGTGTTTATTCTTAAGCATAGTAAAAAGTTTTTGCATGGCAGATTGGAAATGGATTAAAAAGGAATAATATGCACTTTGTGTCAGTTTTTCATCTTTGGCTTCAAGTGATACAATAGACATGGCGTACCCCCCCTGGGTCATGGTTGATGGTCACTTCTATTGTACCAAGTTTTGAGGCTTTACGCCTTTTTTATTTTCTGAAATATACAGTTTTCAAGGAACTACACCATTTTACGATGTGGGAAGTTTAAATTAATTTCAAATTTTGAGTTATGAAAAAAAGCATTTCTAAAAACTATATATACAATCTGAGCTATCAGCTTCTGACCTTGGTCACGCCCTTCATTACTACGCCATATATTTCCCGGGTACTGGGCCCGGATGGTGTGGGGATGTACAGCTATACTACATCTATTGTGGCGTATTTTATTTTGCTGGCCTCTTTGGGGATTGCAAGCTATGCCCAGAGGGAGATTGCTTATCATCAGGATGATGTACATGCCCAGAGCAGGATTTTTTATGAGGTTGTGGGTATCAGGGCCATAACAGTTAGTATCAGCTTATTGAGTTATTATCTTATTATTTCTCATTGCGATGTGGAGGATAAGGTTATTTATTGGGTGCAGGCTATCAATATACTGGTTGTCCTGTTTGATATAAGCTGGTTCTTTCAGGGCTTGGAGGAATTTGGCAAGATTGTCCTGCGCAACTTTGTGATACGTATTTTGAGTATTGCCGGTATTTTCCTGCTGATACATGATGTCTCTGACCTGCTATTGTATATCGGCTTGATGGCTGTTATGAATTTTCTGGGAGCGGTATCTATTTGGTTGTACTTGCCCAAGTATCTTGTCCGGGTGGCAAGGAATGAAATAAATCCCTTTAGAAATTTTGTGGTTATTGTTCAGATGTTCTTGCCGCAGATTGCGATTCAGATTTATACCGTGTTTGATAAAACCATGATTGGCATACTTACAGGTTCTGCTTTTGAGAATGGCTACTATGAGCAGGCGGAGAAGATTGTCAAGATGGCACTGATGGTGGTTACATCCCTGGGGCCTGTTATGTTGCCCCGCATCGCGGCAGCATACGCCCATAATGATACAGAGGCTATTTATCGCTATATCATGCGGTCTTATCGTTTTGTCTGGATGATTGGCTTGCCGATGATGTTTGCCATGATTGGACTGATTGATACTGCTGTGCCGTGGTTTTTTGGTCCTGGCTATGAAAAAGTAGGCTTGCTGGTCAAGGTATTTAGTGTTTTGCTTTTGGCCATAGGTATCAGCAATGTGACAGGTATCCAGTATCTAATGGCAGTGAACAGGCAGAATGCCCTTACTGTTTCGGTTACTGCTGGGGCTTTGGTAAATTTCGCCTTGAATCTTGTGCTGATTCCAATGTTCATGTCTCTAGGGGCGGCAATAGCTTCGATTACGGCAGAAATCTGTGTTACTGTTGTGCAGTTTTGGTTTGTGCGGAAAGTTTTTTCGTTTGTAGAGGCATTAGCATTGTGTAAGAAATATTTTTTGTGCAGTGTTTGTATGACGGCAGCTATAGTTTGTACAGATGAATTGCTGCAATATGAAACAGGTGTTGTAAATACAAGTATTTTGGGGGCAGTGGGAATATGCGTGTATGTATTTTTGTTGTGGATAATGAAGGATGATTTGTTAAGGTGGGGCTTGGAAAAACTGAAAAATAGATTAAAGATGGGTTAATTTAGCAGAAGGGTTGACATTATTTATGATACAGGATAGGCTCAATCAATTAATCAATCAATCGCGCATATTGTCGCTGGATTTGTGCAAGGGAGTATGCATTATCGGTGTGATAGCAGGGCATGTACTTCAGCAGGCAGGCTGTGGCAGGGCAATGCAGGTGTTTTATTCTTTTCATATGCCAATGCTCTTTATGATGTCGGGGTATTTTATATCCGGCAGGAAGACGTGGCAGTAATTTGCCTTGTCCAGGGCCAGGCGTTTGCTGGTGCCTTATGCTGTATGCTGCGGCATAGTGATTGCAGGAAAATCCATAATGGCTGCCGTGAAGGGCAGGGATTGGTTTGCTGCTTTTACGGAATGGCTGTACATTTCGTTTTATGGTTCCGGTGCGGGCCAGGGAACGTGGATATTTGACAGCAGTGGTGTCCTGCATCGTTTGTCTGGTGGCGAGATAGGGATGTTTTGGTTTCTGCTGGCACTTTTTTATGGCAGCTTGCTTGTGAAGTGGTGTTGGCAGAAAAGATGGGGAGCCCGGGTGATAGCAGCATGCTCCCTGCTGGGAATCATCAGCTCCCAATACTTTTTTGTTCCATTCAGCATTCAGAACGGCCTGGCTGTGACATTCTGGATTTTTGCAGGTATGCTCATCAGGGAAAAGGGGCTTTGGCGGTATGCAAAAATTGCGCCATTAACGTTATTGATGCTGGCGGTGTCCTGGCTGATTTCCATATTTTGGGGTGAGACACATCTATATAGGAATTATTATGGCCTTGGGGTTGTGGATGTGATTGGAGCCTTGTCAGGTTCCTGGCTGGTATTTTGGCTGGCCAATAAGTTTTCGGAGCAGTATGGCAGCAGTCCGGCTGGCAAGGTTTTGGCGTGGATAGGCTGCAATACGATGATGATTTATTGTGTGCATTTTATAGCCTGGAATCTCTTGCCTACTTTTAGGCTGGCAAAAAAAATTGCTGATGGGATGGGGGCTGTGGCACTGAATTTTCTAGTCATAAGTATTTTGTGCCTGCTTTGTACATATATTTTTATTCATGTCAGGGAATATTTTTCATCAGGTCAGATTTAAATGTTTTTAAGCGTTAATTTTTAGGAGATGTAGCTTTATGTATGATTATCTGGTTGTGGGCAGTGGCTTGTTCGGGGCAGTTTTTGCCCATGAGGCGAAAAAAGCCGGGAAATCGGTGCTGGTGGTGGACAGGAGGCCGCATATTGCCGGAAATGTCTACACGGAGAAGATAGAGGGGATTAATGTGCACAAATATGGGGCGCATATTTTCCACACGAACAACAGGCAGGTCTGGGAGTATGTTACTCAGTTTGCTGAGTTTAACCGGTTTACTAACAGTCCGGTGGCCAACTACAAGGGGGAGCTGTTTTCCCTGCCCTTCAATATGTATACCTTTAACAAGATGTGGGGCGTGGTGACGCCGGAGGAAGCCATGGCCAGGATTGAGGAGCAGCGCAGGGAGATTGCGGGGGAGCCCCGGAATCTGGAGGAACAGGCCATATCCCTGGTGGGCAGGGATATTTATGAAAAGCTGATTAAAGGATATACCGAGAAGCAGTGGGGGCGTGATTGCAGGGAGCTGCCGGCCTTCATTATCAAGCGGCTGCCGGTGCGCCTGACTTTTGACAACAATTATTTTAATGCCTTGTATCAGGGCATCCCGGTAGGTGGATATACGAAGCTGGTGGCCAATCTGCTGAAGGGCATAGAGGTGCGCCTGAATACTGATTATCTGGCGGACAAGGCTGCTTTGGATGCCTTGGCTGGCAAGGTTGTCTATACAGGCCCGATTGATGCTTATTTTGACTATAGGCTGGGGACTTTGGAGTATCGCTCCGTGCGGTTTGAGAATGAGCTTCTGGACAAGTCTAATTATCAGGGGAACGCGGCGGTGAATTATACGGACAGGGAGACTCCGTGGACGCGTATTATCGAGCATAAATGGTTCGAGTTCGGCAAGGATGAAGCTGGCAATGATTTGCCCAAGACCATTATCAGCAGAGAGTATTCCTCGGAGTGGAAGCCGGGTGATGAGCCATATTATCCTGTGAATGATGAGCAGAATGGCAGGCTGTATGCTGAGTATAAGGAGCTGGCTGAGGCGGAGCAGAAGGTTATCTTTGGCGGGCGCCTGGGTGAGTATAAATATTATGATATGGATCAGGTAATAGCTGCGGCGTTGAAGTGTTGGCAAAAAGAAGGGGTAGTATAGAGAAATAAATGGGAAAAATAAAAGGCTGTCGCCTGATGAAAAATCATCAAAGGCGACAGCCCCAAAAATTGTGTGTAATTCGGTTAAAGCAATGCCAGATACTGCTTGTATTGTGACTGCTCAATGCCAATGGCTTCCATAGCTTTTTCAGCTGACAAGTGCATGTTGCGCATTATATTTCTAATGTTGTTTAAATTGGCAATGCGCATACCCTCATCTCTGCTGCGAGCAGCAGCTTCGGCAGTTGCTTCAGCGACTTTTTTGGCAGTGTATTCTTCTACGATGTTGCACATTTTGATTACCTCCTCATTGGTGGATTTGAGATATTTCATCCTATCAGATGATATTTTTGCTTTTATCAGGTCGGGATTTGATTGCTTGAAATCCCGCATCAGTTGTCCAAGTGGAGTATCACTTCAAAACCAAACATGTTAATAACCTCGCTTTCGTTGTCGGTAAGATAGTCAGTCATGATGCCATTTTTGCGGCAGTAGTCGATGGTAATGCGAACCGAGTCATTTATAGAGTCCTTTTCTTTGCGGTATTCCTTAAATTTGTTGGAAAACTTGCTGTAGTCATCCAGCGGCTTGCAGAGTGCTTTCAGGTGCTGACTCTTGCCGGGGTTCAGGTTGTGGCAGCTAATTATCAGCACAGACGGAAAAGCTAGTGGCATGTGGTTGCTGGATAAAAGATTATTTAATTTATTATAGCAAAAAAATTAGCATATAGGTAGGTGTGTTGTAGCTTATGTATTATAAACTATCTAGATTATAGCGGATAACGTATAATATTTTATATTTTTAC
>JBGVMW010000052.1:0-16488 GCA_045125095.1 Lachnospiraceae bacterium | reverse complement strand
AGCACAGCCCATGCCCCCCAGCTGCATAGCTGCCGGAAAGCTGGCAATGAAACTGATAACGGCGCAGGCAGTATAAACCGTCATCCTGTAACGATTTAAATTCATGGCCATCAGTATGGATATCCCCACATTCTGAACAAGAGAAATCATCATCACCAGCATAAGGAGCAGCACCATCGGATATGCCTCCGCATAGCCATCGCCTGCCCAAAAGCAGATAAAATCCCTGCCCAGCAGAAAAAACAGGCTTATAATCATGCCAATCACATAAAGCTGCAGCCTGCCAATCCTGATCATAAAGTCCGTCAGCTCCCCTGCCGTTACTCCTTTTGCCACCAGCATTGTCACCTTGGGCAGGAAAACACTGCTGATAGCGGTGGAAAACTGCATAAACATCATCAGAAACTGCATGACAACGGCATAAACCGCCACCTGCAAAGTGCCTGACACAATGCCCAGCACAAACTGGCCGCTACCCCAGTATACCTTGTCCATCACGGCATTCAGGAAAATAAAAAACGAATATCCGGCGATTTCCTGCAAAAAGGCCCTGTCAAAATGCCCCCAGGCAAAATGCACATCCAGCCTGCTGCAGCAATAATAAACATTCAGCAGAAGACATGCCACATTCAGCACAACGGAAACTGCTACCATGGCCACTGAGCCATATCCTGACAGCAGCAGCGGAACCATGATGACAGGCATGAGCAAACTGCGCAGAATATTTATTGCCCTGAGATATACAAACCTCTCATAGGCCTGCATAATAGAAGCAAAAATACTAAACGGAAAAGTAAGAGAAATATTCAGCACCAGCAGTATAGTCATAATCCTTGCCCTTGCCAGTTCACCACTGCTCAATGATGCCCCAAAAAGAGTATCAAGATGATAGTACACAAAACCTCCGGCAAGCAATGCCAGAAATCCTATCACCGAATACATCGCCAGGAACAGACCATTCAGCTCCGCCTCCTGCCGCTTGCTCCCCACAGCCCTGTTCCTTGCCGTATAGCGCACCAGTGTATTAGCCAGCCCCATATCCAGTATATTGAGATATGCCGCCACCGAGCCAATCAGGGCATACAGGCCGTACTCAGACTGCCCCAGGGCACGCATCATGAAAGGCGTATACACCAGCCCCACACAGATATTGATTATGATATTTAAATATGAAAGAATTGCTCCAGCTTTTAACTGATTCACAAAGTCACCCTGCTTTACAATGCCGTTATAAAACGTGCCATTTTATAACTGTTTTTTAGTTATTTGTTATCCAAATCCAGTGCCCGACGAAGATAAGCTTCGGCCCTCTGCCTATCCTTTGCCAGCACAGCCTCCACATCCCCATACTGTATCTCCATAGGGTTGTCAATCATATAGCCATTTTCCTTGGTGCCCCTGCGGGCTTCCAGACCGAATTTCCCCAGCAGGGTATCAATCCGGGAAGTCATCTTATTCACGCAGCCATCCCCGATTCGCTCCGTCACCACAAAAGGCCTGCGGAAAAGAATGGAAAATACCGTGCCATGGAAGGAATCCGTGTACATAAGGCTGGCATTGTCTATCAGCCACAGCCATTCTTCCGGGGCAACCGCATAATGATCAAAAACGTGCTCATCCAGGATATTGACTACCTTCAGCCCATGCTCTCTTGCCAAACGATTGATAACCTCATCAGGCCGCTTCCCCAGAAAATACGTAGTCAGGATTTCTTCATCCCCCTTCAGCCAGGATGGCTTTCTAGCTATTTCACGCCACTTTTCTGCCGCTACCAGCATAGTAGGGTCTGCCACCACTTCCACCTTGCGGCCTGTCAGCTGTTCAATCAGCTCCGCCCCTGCCTGCTCACGGACGGAGATGGCCTTCATGCCGTTAATGCCCTCAATAAATATATCTTTCTTTTTTACTGGTATCTCTGGACTTGCTATACTTGCCGCATAAGATATCCTTTTTGAAGGTGAAGAAAATTTAAGAAAAGGATATGAAAAATCTATATCTCCATTTGGATTCCAAACCTGATCGCTACCAACAACGAAATAATCGTATTCATCAGCCACCTTGGCAAAATCCACATCATAGCGCATAGGGATATACCTGTCTACAAAGCTCTTTATCACTGCACTGCGGACAGCCTCCCAGGCATTTTTCCCGGAAAACAGATTTCTGGTTGTCCCTTTCCAGTTAATCCCCAGCTTTACCCAAGTTTTCCAATCCCAATGTTCCTTCATCCAACTATAATGCGAATTTAAATAGGGCAGAAATCCAACTTGACAGTTAAACCACAGGCTTTCCACCTCTGCCCCCATTTCCATGAGTAAAGTACACACAGCATAACGCTGCAATACGTTGCCATAGTTAAAGTAGCCATCCAGCGTAAGATTGGCTATTTTCAGATGCTCTCTATATGTTTTCATCAATCAATTCAGCTCCTTTGCCGTAAAAAACACCTATAATTCCTAAAAAGATTCACCAATACTTTCCAAATTTCTTCATTATGAAAGCATTTACATCTATCCACTGCCCAAAAACTGTTATAAAATTAAGACAAGAAATTTCTTATTCGTATACAATCAATGCAGGTCTGCAAACATACAAATCCATATCATTTTGTGGTATAATGAAGGAGGAAGCAGTTTGGCTAAAATCAAGACCACACTAGCCAAAGACATTGAGGAAGAAAACCTCGACATACGCTACGACAGGAGTGTCAATTGCGTTCTTGGCAATATCCCTTTGCTGGCGCCCATCACCAAATACACCGTCAAGGAATTGGAAAACTATTCCATTCCCATGGTTGAACAATGCATTGATGCAGACTCAATCCAAATAAATCAGGTATTCGTGGAACCGGGGCTCACCAACAGGAAAATCGTCAATGACGAACTGGAAAACAAAATCCCAGGCGAAGGCCGTGTCATCTTTGACATCCGCTTTACCATTACCCTGCCCGGTGGTAGCAAGACTAAAATCATCATCAACATCGAGGCCCAGCAGAAAAGCAATCCCGGCTACAGCCTCCTGAACCGTGGCATCTTCTACGCAGCCCGGCTTATCTCAGCCCAGCTTTCCGTGGAGTTTACCAACGACGGCTCAGACAAGGAGCAGTACGACAACATCAAGAAAGTCTACAGCATCTGGATTTGCATGGACTGCCCGGAGGACAAGAAGGACTCCATTATCAATTATTCCTTTGAGCCTCATATCATCTATCAGGGCAACGATAAACTAAAGCTGTACAAAAACTGCGACCTGATGAACATCACCTTCATCCATCTCAGCGGCAAGCCTGACCAGAGCCATCACCAGCTCATTTCCATGCTGGACACCCTGCTTGCCAAGATGGATGCAGAAACCAAGAAAAAGAAATTGCAGGAGGAACACAACCTGCCTATGACTATCGAACTAGAAAAGGAGATGAACGACATGTGCAACTTAAGTTCAGGTATTCGCGAAGATGGCAGACTTGAAGGAAAAATTGAAGGAAAATTGGAAACCATACGCAACATGATAGTGGATGGATTTACTACCATCGAAGCACTCAAAGCCACTGGCCGCTACACCGCAGAAGAACTTTCGGCTGTTGCTGCTAGCCTTCACTAAGAAGTAACGCTGCAAAAAAGGATACAAAAAACTGAAAAATGTCCTATTCCTATCCCCCATATCACCCACAACAGCTGGTGCTGACACCAGTCACCACTAGCTGTTGTCTTCATGAAACTAACTCAACATCACTTACCTAGCAAAGGCCGCAGCCGCAAATCTGCGGCTTTTTGCTTTGTACAAAATATCCTGCAAACATTCATATTTCACTTCTAATCATCTGCAAAAGCTCATCCGTCTTTTCCTGCAAAAGCTTTTTATCCCCTGCGGACTCTACATTCAGCCTGATAACAGGCTCAGTGCTGGACTTCCTGAGATTGAACCGCCACCTTGGATAGGCCACGGACAGGCCATCTGTGTAATCCCGTCCCCCGTCAGCATAGTGAGCCTCCACATACTCCACCAGCCTGCTGGCAGAATCCGTGCTGGCCACCTTGCTGTTGATTTCACCGCTGCACGGGTACATGCCAATCCTCTCCGCCAGCAGCTCGGACAGCTTCCTGCCGCTCTGCTGCAAAAGCTCCAGCACCAGAAGCCACGGTATCATGCCGCTGTCGCAGTAAGCAAAATCCCGGAAATAATGATGGGCGCTCATCTCACCGCCATAGACGGCATCCACTTCACGCATCTTAGCTTTAATAAAGGCATGGCCGCTGCGGCACATAACCGCCTCGCCGCCAAACTCCTGACAAATCGCCTGTGTATTCCAGTACACCCTCGGGTCATGGATAATCCTCGCCCCCGGATATTTTTTCAAAAACGCCTGCGCCAGGAAACCCACCATATAATAGCCTTCAATCATGCCTCCCTCCTCGTCAAAAAGGAAGCACCTGTCAAAATCCCCATCCCAGGCGATGCCTGCATCCGCCCCATATTTGCGGACAACATTGGCTGTAGCATCCCGTTTTTCCCGAAGCAGAGGATTTGGCACCCCATTAGGGAAATTGCCATCCGGCTGGTTATGCACCTTGATAAACTCAAAAGGCAGCTTCTCCGCCAGTACATCCAGCACCGGCCCGGCTGCACCATTGCCAGCATTGACCACCACCCGGAGCCTGCGCCCCTGCTGCTCTGCCAGTCTCCACATGGCATCCACATCAACATACCCCAGCAAGTGCTCAACATATTCCGGCAGGATATCATACACATCCACGCAGTCAGCTTCATCAGCCATCTGCTCCTGCAACACGGCAGGCTCCCTGCTGCACATTTCTTCCAGCTCCCTCAGGCCGCTGTCCTCAGACACAGGCCGGGCACCGCTTCTGACCATCTTGAAGCCGTTATAGGCCTTGGGATTGTGGCTGGCTGTAATCATGATGCCGCCGTCCAGCTTAAGATGAGCAGCAGCAAAATAAATCATCTCCGTGCCGCATTGACCAATATCCACCACATCACAGCCTGCCTCTGTCAATCCCCGTACGAGGGCTTTTTGCAAGGATGGCCCGGACAGGCGGATATCATGGCCTACGGCAACACGCAGCCTGGAATTTTCCGCAGCCTCATCAATTACTTCCTTAAAATACCTGCCAAGGCGATAGGCCAGTTCCTCATTGACCTGGGTAGGATAAATCCCCCGGATATCCCCCTTGCCGAAACACTTCGTATCCGGCTCAAAATCATGCTTTATTTTGTCGCTGACACTGATATCCCTGCCCAGCTGCACCTCCAGAAGCTTCAGCTCCGTGTCCGCAAAAACAGTATGCTTGCAGCCTGCCGGCATATTTATCACATCACCGGCCTTGATATTCTGCATATCACCATCAAGAATGGTATGGCCGTACCCTGATAGCACCGTCCACACCTCATCCCGGTGCTGATGGCTGTGATAATTCATGCTGTGCCCCCAGTTCAGAGTCACCATCACCGTCAGACTGCCTGCCTCAATACTGAGCACCCGGTAGTTTCCCCAGCTTTTATCTGCAAACATCACCTGCTGGCCAAGATTATCCACATAAGGCTTGATATGGGCACTTTTTTCCTTGTCACTGACCAAGATTCCCTCCGGTGAAGCGGCAATAACCACATCCTTCAGCCCCATAGCCAGCACAGGTACATTCAACTCATTCAGAATATGCACATTTTCGCAGGTTTCATTTTCCACCACGCTGCCAATATAGTTTTCGTCCATAGCCTCAGTCAGGGTGTTCCAGGTGCCCAGGTCCTTCCACTGACCGGCAAACCGCATCACCTGAATATGAGCTTCCTGCTCCACAACCGCATAGTCAAAGCTGATTTTCTTCAAGCTTTGATATCTGGCAAATAAATCATGATAATCCATAAAATCAATCAGCTCATGAGCCTTGGCCAGCAGATACCTTAGCCTGAAGGCAAACACACCGCCATTCCACAAGGCCCCCTGACTGATATACTCCCTGGCTGTTGCCTCATCAGGCTTTTCCCTGAAGGTGCTCACATGGCTTACCTCGCCACCATCTGCCGGAATAATATAGCCATATTTTTCGCTTGGATAAGTAGGCTCAATCCCCATCAGCACCAGATTTGCCTCGCCCGTCTCCACCTGCTGGCAAAGCCTGCCCAGAGCCGCAAAATACTCATCCTCCACCAGAGGGTCAACAGGACAGACCACCACCGGCTCATCAATATCAACATGCTTCACATCTGCCAGATAAGCAGCTGACAGGGCAATAGCCGGAAAAGTGTCCCTGCGGCACGGCTCCACAGAAATCCCCACCTGCTCCCCCAGCTGGTTTAGAATGGAAGAAACCTGTGACTTGGAAGTGGCCACCGTCACATCCGCCCCCGGCAGTACGGACTGAATCTGCCTGTACACCCGCTGCACCATAGACTCATACTTTCCCGATGCAGTTTTAAAAATCTTGATAAACTGCTTGGAGCGGATATCATTAGACAAGGGCCACAGCCTTTTCCCTGAACCTCCCGAAAGTAAAACTATGTGCATACCATCAACCTCATTTCCTCACAAATACTGATAAATACTGGCTTCCAGCCTAGACCACCTGCATAATCCTCTCTATACAGAGTACAATCATCCAGTCTTAGTGTTCATTCTGCCATTTTATAGGTTATTTCGCCTCTAAAGCTTTAAAAAAATTCGCTAAAATCAGCAAAAGTTTGTCATACCTAATGTTCTAAAGCTATGCAACACGCACAAATTGTTATAAAATAGGAGCAAGAAATTTCTTACTCTACATGAATCTACATTGCTCTATATAAGAAATCTATCTATCTGAAAATGCAGGCCTGCACACATACAAATCCACACCACTTGTGGTATAATGAAGGAGGAAGTAAGTTGCCTGACATCAAAACTACCCTAACATCGAAGCCCAGCGGAAAAGCAATCCCGGCTACAGCCTCCTGAACCGCGGCATCTTCTACGCAGCCCGGCTTATCTCAGCCCAGCTATCCGTGGAGTTTACCAATGACGGCTCTGACACAGCCCAGTATGACAATATCAAGAAGGTCTACAGCATCTGGATTTGCATGGACTGCCCTAAGAACAAGCAGGACTCCATCATCAATTATTCCTTTGAGCCCCATATCATCTACCAGGGCAGTGACAATCTAAAACTATATCCAAACTGCGACCTGATGAACATCACCTTCATCCATCTCAGCGGCAAGCCTGACCACAGTCACAACCAGCTCATTTCCCTGCTGGATATCCTGCTTGCCAAGATGGATGCAGAAACTAAGAAAAAGAAATTGCAGGAAGAACATAATCTTCCTATGACTATTAAGCTTGAAAAGGAGATGAACGATATGTGCAACTTAAGTTCAGGCATTCGTGAGGAAGGCATACTCATAGGCGAGCGCAAGGGAAAATTAGAAACTATACGCAATATGATAATGTATGGTTTAACCACCATAGACGCAATCAAGGCCACCGGTCTTTACACAGAAGAAGAACTGTCCGCTGTTGCCGCTAGCCTGCATTAATCGTCTTCTCGCCCGTATGAGCTTGTGCTACCCCAGATAAAACTGTTAGCACCAGCGTAACCAGCTAAACATCACTCAACCATCTGAAGCCGCAGACGCAAATCTGCGGCTGTTATTTTACAAATATTTTCTTAATCCCTGCCAAACAAATCCCTCGTATAAACCTTTTCTTTCACATCCGCAAGACAATTATCATATCGATTGGCAATAATTACCTGAGAATCAAGCTTAAACTTCGCCAAATCATTAACTACCCTGCTACCAAAGAAAGTGCTACCATCCGCCAGCGTAGGCTCATAAATAATAACTCTGACACCTTTGGCCTTGATGCGCTTCATGATTCCTTGAATTGCACTCTGGCGGAAATTATCGGAATTTGACTTCATGGTCAGGCGATACACACCAATCACAACATCATTTTCATAACTGCTGTCATAATCCGTATTCTTTGAATAACTATACGCACCTGCCAATTCCAGCACCCTGTCCGCTATAAAATCCTTGCGGGTACGATTGGACTCCACAATGGCAGACATCATATTCTGCGGTACATCCGAATAATTTGCCAGCAACTGCTTCGTATCCTTCGGCAGGCAATAACCGCCATAGCCAAAAGACGGATTATTGTAATGGGTTCCGATACGCGGATCCAGGCAGACGCCGCTGATAATCTCCGCCGTGTTCAACCCTTTCATCTCCCCATAAGTATCCAGCTCATTAAAATACGCCACTCGCAAAGCCAAGTAGGTATTGGAAAACAGCTTAACAGCCTCCGCCTCCGTAAAGCCGATAATCAGAGTTTCAATCTCAGGCTTCAAGGCCGCTTCCTGCAAAAGAGCAGCAAATTTTCTGGCCTGCTCCATAAGCCTCTCATCATCCGTATCAGTTCCCACGATAATTCTAGAGGGATAAAGATTGTCATACAGAGCCTTGCTTTCGCGCAAAAACTCAGGACTGAATATAATATTTTTATTGCCAGTTTTCTCCCTGAGCTGTTTTGTAAACCCAACCGGCACCGTAGACTTAATCACTATCACAGCATCCGCATTAACATCCATAACCTGCTGAATAACTGCTTCAACTGCAGAAGTATCAAAAAAATTCTTCTTGCTATCATAATTTGTCGGTGCTGCAACTATGACAAAATCTGCATCCCTATAGGCCGCATTGCCATCCAATGTAGCAAATAAATTCAGTTTCTTTTCTGCCAGATACTTCTCAATATACTCATCTTTTATAGGAGACTTTTTATTATTAATAGCTTCTACCTTCTCCGGTACAATGTCCACAGCTGTTACCTTATTTCGTTGTGCCAGCAAAACCGCTAGACTGAGGCCAACATATCCTGTACCTGCAACTGCAATTTTCATCTTCAATTACTCCTCGACAAACCACATAAATACACCATAATAAACTACAATGCACAAAAAATAATCAGCAACTATAAAAATCCTTATACCACTGGGCAAATCTGCGCAATCCTTCCCGTAAGGATGTTGATGGCCTAAAGCCAAAATCTGCCTCCAAGGCACTGGTATCAGCATAGGTTATCGGCACATCCCCAGGCTGCATAGGCACTAACTTTTTATGCGCAACAAAATCATAATCTTTAGGAAGCACTCCGGCAGCAATAAGTTCTTCCTGTAAAATATCTACAAAATCCAATAAATTTTCAGGAGTATTATTGCCAATATTATAAACTGCATAAGGCGGCAAAGGTAATCCATCCTCGCCAACAGCTTTTTCTGGCGCACGCTCCATAACAAGAGTTATGCCGTGTACTATATCATCTACATAAGTGAAATCTCTCTTGCAGTTACCATAATTAAAAATCTGAATATCCTTGCCTGCCAGCAATTTATCAGTAAAACTGAAATATGCCATGTCTGGCCTCCCTGCCGGACCATACACTGTAAAAAACCTTAAACCGGTTGAAGGTATATTGTACAATTTGCTATATGCATGCGCTAAAAGTTCATTACTTTTTTTCGTAGCAGCATAAAGAGAAACAGGATTATCTACTTTATCTTCCGTAGAATATGGAATTTTTTTATTGGAGCCATATACCGAAGAAGATGAAGCATATACCAGATGCTCAACTCCATTTTCCCCATTGTCGTATGAATGGCGGCAAGCCTCTAAAATATTGTAAAAACCAATAATATTTGATTCGATATAAGCATCAGGGTTTGTTATTGAATAACGTACACCTGCCTGAGCTGCAAGATTTACAACCACATCAGGTTTATATTCAGCAAAGATAGTATCTATCAGTTGCTTATCAGCAATATTGCCTCTAATAAAATTCCACTCATTATTACAATTAATGCTACTTATTTTAGAAATCTCTTTTAACCGATATTCTTTGAGTTGCACATCATAATAATCATTAAGGTTGTCCACCCCAACAAGCTTGATAGCCTTAGAAATTTTTAATAAATTTACAACCAAATTTGCGCCAATAAAACCAGCAACACCAGTCACTAAAACAGTTTTATTTGCTAAGTCAATATTTTTAACTAACACCCAAAACGCCTCAATTCACATTTGATATTTTCAATACTTTACATCATCATTTACAATAGAATGCTCACACTATCTATGTATCAGCAAACAATGCTTTCTCAAACAGATTTAATTGAGTATTCCAGCTTATTTCATGAATATCTATATACCCTTGCGTAGCAATTTTGATACGAAAATCATTGTCCTGAAAAATTTTATCTAATTTTTCAACTAATGAATCTACATTTTTAGGCTCATACAAAACAACATTTCTATCAGGCGTAGTATACTCATGGACCCCTAGATAATCACTTGATACATACATGCAACCACATGCCATTGCTTCTGCTCCAGTTAATCCGTAACCTTCAATAATCGTATTATAAAGAAAAATTGAAGCGTTATTATAAATACGCCTTAATTGAACTACATTTGCATTAAAAGTATACTCAATCCAATCTGGAAGCTCTTGGGGTCTTTTTACTGTACCAAATAAATGAGCTTTTAGCTGTGGATACTTTTCCTTTAAACGTATCAAGCCTTCAATACCATACTTAGAACCTTTATGAGGCGCCTCATGATACAACATAGCAATGGAATACGGATACCGCGTTGTTATATCTGTATCAATATCAAATACAGAAAAGTCAATGCCATTTTTCACAACTATAGCTGGAAAATTAGAATACTTATCGACTATTTTCTTCAGCCACTCCGCTATTACAATATTTTTTAAGCCTAATTGATAAGTACTATTTACAAATTTATTAGAGACTTCCCAGTTTTCATAACCTTGTATAAAATAACATTTATTTTTTATCTTTCTAGTTTTAGCTATTAGAGGAGCTGTTTTCACAGATGTAGCAATTATTACATCTGCCTCAGGTATGGCAGTATCACTTACATGAAAGAGCGATTTTTTCTTTACTTTTTTATCTAAAATAAACCAATTAGGATAAAAACATAATTTCATCTTACAGTAAATATGTCTTACTATTTGAGGAATCCACCACCTGCGAGCCACGTTACTGCAATCATATAAAATTGTTACATCATATCCCTTTCCAATGAGACGATTAGAATATTCATATACCATCTTATGCCCACCTATTGGACAATTTTTTACTAGACGTAATAAAAATACTATGCGCACTGTACCATTTAACCTCCTCTTTAAACAATAATCTCTCTTAGATATTTAAATAAAAAACAACCGAGTATGTTTGGATAGCAAAATATAGTCTACTAATTCCATACATTGCTTCAATCTATACATATACCACTAAACACCTTATATACCAAAAATTTCAAAAATAAAATTATTATTCATAATTAAATCAATATTGTATATCATCTCAGGATGATACAAATCTAAACGGCCCATTGCTAAAGCCAAGCATATTCCTAGTCCCCACAATAGATACTTATATTTAACCGAAACTTTACCCATACATATACATATAACAATATAAACTAAAATCAATGAATTTCTTGGCAGCCTAGTTGCTATTGTCGAAAACAGAGGATATAATGGCAAAAAACATATATTGTACATTAAATACCTCTTTAATGTATCAATATATCTTGACTCACATTCCGTAAACATGTCTGTTCTTAAATTTTTATAAAACTGAAACAAACACGAACAGATATAAAGAATAACAGTATATATATATAGCCACACATTATAATCATATGTAGTTGCCAAAGTATAATCAGCATAACTATTTACAAAACTGTCACCACTACTCAATAGAAAATAAACAAATAGCCAACTATCTCTAATTTCACTTGAATAAACTGGCAGGCACAAGCATGCTGCAATGTAAATATATATAAAATATTTATATCTAGTAGTAATAATCTTATTAAATATAAAAAAAGGTAGTAACATAAACGCGGAGCTGTGTAAGGTAGAAGCAATCAACAAAATGCCAAACCATTTTATATCAGATGACAAAAAAGAATTATCCTTGCAATAATAAAAAAATGCCACAAACACACATATTTCCATCATGAAATTACGCATCTGTATAACATCTATAAGTAATGGATATAAACAATACAGTGACAAAAAAGGCATCGTATACTTGGATATTCTTCTCGCATAGCAATAAAGCAGAAAAAATCCAACTAGAAAGATTAAAGCTCTAAAGCAAACGAAATTCATCCCTAAATTCCCCAAAATATATGATAAAATATTATATCCAAAATCTTTGCTACACCTATTTTCTATAGCATATGAATAATTAAATATTTTATCTATATCTAAATATGATGCATTTTGAAAAAATCTCTCATAAGCTGAATAATCTGGTATACTATACGAAAAACCAGCGATACAAAATATTAATAGTAAAGCAAATATAGATGTATATCGCTGCCCACAAAGATGAGATAATGAAAAAAATGATAAAAATAAAATAATAAAAATAAAAATATATCCCATAAAAGTGCACCTTATCTCCAAAACTATAACAATTGAGTCAACTTATGTATTAAGAATTGAATTTCTTTATTCATGGTATACAAAAATGAATATAGACCTATTTTTTTATTTGATATTAAGATGTATGCCAGCACAAATTTTAAGGGCAAATCATACAATAAAAAAAATGCGTTATTCAGTTTATATTTTTTTAAATACTTATCATCAATATAAGTTATGGCCATCTCTTTATCTTTTATAGATACAGCCTTGAAAAAGACATCATAACATTCAACAATGCCAATTACTGTAAATTTATCTTCAGCAAGATCATCGCTAATGCATTTTATAATATTACGTTCGTAATCTAATGCTAATATTTTTGTAGTTATCTGGTCAAAATAAAATTTACTACTGGTACTATGTCCATTCCGTATATAGTGATGATATAACACTCTTTCACATATATTAATATTCCTGCATTTTAAAATATACTCTGAATTGAAAATAATATCTTCATTACCATGTTTCAATTCTTCTTTAAACAGAATAGAATTATTTTTTATTACGCTAGCTCTATAAATGCCATTCCATACAGAACTCAAGATACCACTAGCACGAATTCTAAGATACTTTTTCGCAAATTCCATATATGAAAGTTCACATTCATTATATTTTAAGTCTATTTCTAAAAAAACTTTGCCGTTTTTGTTTACACCTATATTTTTCCTGCCGCATTTGACCAAATCAGTATCTTTTTTCATCAATCCAATTGTTGTTTCCAGATAACTTTCCATATAAATATCATCATTATCTATAAAAGTTATAAATTCTCCTTTACTCAATCCGATCCCTCTATTACGAGCTGCACAACATCCACTATTCCTTTGATGAACCACCTTTATTCTTGTATCCTTATTAGCAAACTCATCACAGATGAGCCCACTATTATCAATAGAACCATCATCAATTATTATTAACTCAAAATTTTTGTAGCTTTGATTCAATACACTCTGAATAGCTTCGGCAACATATTCTTGAGAATTGTATACCGGCATAATTATAGATACCATCACTTTACAATTCATTATTTTCTCCTCTCTACGTAGTATCATAAGGAATCAAGAACTATATGATAGTTTTGAATCATTTTTTGCACAGAATGTTCTTTTTTTACATACTCGTAATTCGCTTTTTTTATATCATTTTTCGCCATATCTGATAAATTACAAAATGAATTAAAAACTGCATCCAGTTCCGAAGTACTATTAGGTGAAAAAGCATATTTTCTCGTATTTTTATTTATTGCATTCATTTCTATTTTGCTTACTAAAATAGGAATACCAAAAGCAAATGACTCTAAAATTACATTGGACATACCTTCTGTAAATGATGGCAAGATACACATATCATATTCTTTATATAAAGCACTAGTATCTGTAATAAATCCTAAAAACTTTATTTTATTTGATAGTTTATATTTGCTTATGAGGTCACACAACATTCCATAATATAGATGGTCATTGATCTTTCCTGCAAAATGGATTTCGATGTCATACATAGGATGTTCAATCAACCAATCTATAATCAATTTTTGATTTTTGACCGGATCAATTCTAGCTGGTACGATAATTTTTTTGATTTCAGTATTTTTTCTAAAAAACAATTCATCAATCTCTAAGGCATTTTTTATAAGTATCACATCTCTACCAAAATGATTACTCAAAAGTCTTTTTGCAAGCATAGAATTTGCCATTAATACATCTGCCTGTCTTATACATCTATTCAATATATAACGCTTTACTGATGTTTCATTAACTATTACCTCACCAGAATTACGTTCTGAATAAATTACGGGAATCCCTCTTGTTTTTAAATACGGAATAAGTCCAACTGAAACACCATCATAAACTATTGCAGCTTTTATGTTATATCCACTTTTTTTTATCTCATTAACTTTTTTCATATAAAACCACAAACTATGTATTTTGCTTAACCCTTTTTCAGCTACCAAAAAAGTAGCTTGAGGATTACTTTTGATAAATTCCACAATAGCATTCCAATTATCTGCCTTACATTGTCTTGATGAACACACAATTATATTATATTTGCGTTCATACTTAACGATTCTTCTAAACTGAGTTTCAGCCCCACCCCAAAATATATCTGGCATAAATATCAAAATTGATTCTTTCATATAAAAAATATATAATAGTAAAATTATATACGTTTCCTTTCTATAAATTTAGCATATTGCTATTAACAGAAAATCCTAGACTATTTAAGAGCTTTTTCGCAAAATACCCCCATTTATACTTATTTATTATTGATTTTCTGTAATCTTTTTTTTCTAGTTTTGCAATCGCTTCTATTGTATTCTTCCAAGCCATAACATCAGAACATTCACAGTAATATGCCCAATTTCCATAAACCTCATGGAAAACTGGCAAATCACTTACTATAGCTGGACAACCATTTACCATTGCTTCTAATGGCGGTATACCAAAGCCCTCATATATCGATGGATAAATAAATACTTTCGCATGCTTATACAGAGCTATAAGTTCTTCGTCTGTCACATGACCGACAAATATGACATTGGGTGGCACATCAATGTTAATCTTTCTGAAAACAGCACTATTTCCTCCCCCTACTATTACAAATATCTTGTCCTGTAATACTTTAGCTACATCAATAATCAAGCCAAAATTCTTGGAAGGATTTAAACTGCTAACCGCCAAGATATAATCTGTATCACGTATTTTATTAGTATCCAAAATTCTATTATCTTCATCGATACTTGACATATGATCTATTCCATTATAAGTAACTATAATTTTTTCTTTTGGTATCCCATAATATTTTTCTAATTCATTTCTAGAAAACTCTGACACTGTAAAAACCTTTTCTAATGTCCGGCCAAAGATTTTAAATAAAATAGTATACCATAATCGAAATAAGCAAGAAAAAGACTGTGGCATAGCTGAGACAGCTGCATCATGTATAGTAACTGTTTGATTGCACTTAATTATAGGTGCACCACCACAAAAATTAATCAAAAAACCATCTGCAGTAAAAAAAGGTAATTCAAGTTGTTCCCACAGGTGTCCCTTAAAATATCCTCGATGTACTACATTAATATTTTTCAACTTAGGAACAAATAAAATATTTTTGGGGGTTATAACAATATACTCATTTTTTTTTAACATATAATCATGCTCTATTATTTCATCAATAGCTTTCACCATTTCCCAAGCATACCGCTGCACCCCAGTCAAATTCTGTGTCAGAAATCTACCATTAATATATATCTTCATATTGTCACTCATCCTATTTCTCTATACAACCTCGTTAAAGAAAATAACATCTTATCTATACAGAAGCTTTCTAGATATAGCTTTCTAGCCATTTTTCCCATTTTTTCCACTAACGAAAAAACATCTAAGCATCGTATAATGTTGCCAGGCAAATTGAAGTCATTTCTATCCACTAAATATCCATTAACACCATTCTGAACAGCTTCCTTGACACCACCAACATCAGATGCAATAACTGGCAATCCAGCCCTCATCGCTTCTATAATACTTATTGGGAATCCTTCCCAGTTACTGAGGAGCAGGAACACATCAAATTTCGGCAGCAATTCTGCCACATCCGTTCTGGCACCTAAAAATACAGCACTCTCACCTAACTGCAACTTATCAGCTACCATCTTGGCTTTTTCAAAGTCAGGACCATCACCCACAAAGGTCACTTTAATATTTTTGCCAGCATCCAAAAGCTCCCTGACAATCTGCAATACCTCTATATTTCTCTTTTGCTTGGTAAAACGTGCTACCACAATGCAGTTTAAAAAATCGTGCGTTTCAGCCTTATCCCAATCTCGAACCAAATTAGGTGCCACATCAGGAATGCAGTTATGAATTGCTGTCATCTTATCTGCATGATCAGGCAGATAGTTTCTGCCTAAGTCAAGGTCATACTCAGACACACAAATAATCTTATCTGTAATATATCCCACCAAGTTTTCTATG
>JBGVMW010000051.1:0-3200 GCA_045125095.1 Lachnospiraceae bacterium | reverse complement strand
GACGGTCAACCATTTTACAAAATGCTGAAAATTCATCTTTATGGTGAACAGACTGAATGAATGCATCCGAATAAGTATGCTTCTGTAAATCATAAAAAACATTCAGATGCATGCTGTAAAAACCTTTAGCAGAATGTCCTTTGTTTTTTGCAAGCACTTTTTGGAAAAAGTTGAAAAGTATTTTTGGAGAATGTTGCATCTCCAAATTGGAGAAAGTTGCAAAGCCTCGGCTGGTAGCTATCCTGCCAGCCACATAGCCATTGCAGACCATATTTAGTTGTTACAGTGTGAGGTATGGAAACGGAAGCTCCGAATTCTCATCCTCATGTGCATGTTCCCTAAAATACCGGAACTCTTCATCCAGCTTTTTGTAGTGGACGAAATCATTCAGATATCTCAAATCTTCTTCTGTGCGTCTGTGTTCATCGATGAGATCCAGAAGATAATCATTCATCTCTTCATAACATTCCCGAAGACTTTGATATATATTTTGTTCCTCGATAACTTTATTATGTTTAGCCATTGTCGCTGACCTCCTGATTGCTAATTATTGATAGTGTTTCATTGATACTTGATTCTCGTAACCGGTTGTTGATTCCAGGAAATAGAATCAGTTCCACATGGTGTGTGAGTCTGCCAATCAAAGCCGTTGTCATACGCTGGTCATAAAGAACATTTACCCACTGTGAGAATTCAAGATTCGTATTAAGAATCACCGATTTCTGCTCGTGTATCTCAGAAAGATAATCAAACAGCAGCTGTGAACCGGTGCGATCATACGGAACATATCCGAATTCATCTAAAATCAGTATCTGGGCACTGTTAAGTTTCTTTTTCAATGCAGTAAGCTTTCCACTACTCTGACCCTCGGAAAAGAGATTGATAAGTCCGGCAGTACGATAGAATTTTACAGGGATTTCCTGATTACAGGCAGACATGCCAATCAGGATAGAAAGCATTGTCTTTCCGGTTCCTGTACCCCCATACATGATAATGTTTTTTCCTGCATGATAGAAATCCAGATCTAACAGACTCTGAAAACTAACGCCTTCTGGAAAATCTATCTCATCTGTCCTAAATTCTTCCACCTGGTATCTGCGTGGGAATCCAGCGGTATTGAGGAACTTACTCTTTCTTTTTACTGTCCGGTATTTAATTTCATTTGTCAGAAGGTTTAAAAGGTATTCCTGCGGTGTGTCTCCTTTCTGCTCAAAAGCCTGTCCTGCAAAGTTTGTAGACAGCTTAAGTTGCTTGCAGCATTCTGCAATGGATTTTTCTATATCAGCCATTTGATGCACCTCCCTTTTTAAGGGCTGCATCCAGTATCGTCAGATCATTCCGGAATGGGATGACCTTCTGCTGTGACAATAAAGCTTTGTTTTCAAGCGGCGGCAGAAGTGGTACATCTGTGTAAGTTCGCCTGTATAAGCTCCGAAGACTGTCCGGATCTGTTGCATTCAGTCGGACTGCTTCGTCAACTGTTTTAATAGCACTGGCAAAGCCGGTTCTTTCCGTAAGTTCTGCAAGAACCTTCAGGACACGACCACGCTCGCTGCTTTCGCAGCTATCCATGTAGATTTGCATGGTCTGAGGCATCATATCATAAATGCCACTATTTCGCAGAGAACGAGGCTTCCTTGCAATATATGTAAGATATGGCAGCCAGTCCATTCTTTCGTGTTCATCACCGTAAAGGCGTTTGTGACAGACAACTTCGTGCATATCGGCATCCATGACAATCACAGCAGATGATGTAATCTTTAGGTTTACGACGGATTTACAAAAAGCCGGTGAAGCAGAATAACGGTATTTTCCTGCATCAAGGGTAAACTTGCCATATTTATCTGTCGTCGCGGTTGTGTAAAGTGCTGTATCAAACGGAACAGAAGGAAGTGGCAGTAAACGTGCCTTGTCTTCTTCAAATAGTTCACTGATAAAACGGTCATCGTCGTCATCATAGTGTTCACGCTGCATATCGATTTCACAACGGTCAAGAAGATGCCTGTTTTCTTCCACAAGATTATCAAAGCGGGGCACCGGTACCAGCTCATTGCGGCGCAGGTAACCAACTTTGTTTTCTACGTTTCCCTTTTCCCATCCGGATTCAGGATTCATAAAGACCGACTTGATGCGATAGTGCTCACAAAAACGTTGAAAACGCTCTGTTACATTGCGTCCGCCACCTTTAATAACTTTGGTGACAATGGTTCTGGTATTGTCAAACCAGATTTCAGTGGGAACTCCACCGATGTGCTCAAATATGGCAACTAGACTCTCCAGAAGGCACTCCATGTTTTCACCGTAATTAAGCTGAAAAAAGCCACCGTTACTGTAGGGAAAACTGAGCACAAGATATTTGGCTTCGTGATGAAGCTTGCCGTTTTCATAAAAATCGGCTGTTCCAAAGTCTGTCTGTCCTTCACCAGGGTGATGTTCAAGAGGAATATAGCCATCGGTTCTCTTTAGCCGAAGTGCCTCTTTTTTCTGCTTAACGTATAAGGCGACAAGCCGGTAACTGCAGTCAAAGCCCTTGTCCTCATCTTTAAGACGCTTATAGACTCTTTTGGCCGTATGCCGTTGCTTTCGTGGTGCGAGCTTGTCTGCCTGCAACCATTCATCAATCAGAGGCTTGAACGGGTCAAGCTTAGATTCGTGAACCTTTGATGATGCTGGTACGGGTGGTGGACTGTTGAAGTCCTCCATATCCACATATTTTTTGACCGTCTTCCAGTTAAGACCGGTCTCAGACGCAATTTCAGAAATATTCTTATCTTGCTGATAGAACATTTCTCTGATAAGATGTATCTGATCCATTGTAGTTGACATTCTCCTTTCCTCCTTGTCTTTATTTAATTGCTACAACAAAAACAAGGTTAATGGTTTTGGGTTATGTCTGCAATGGATTTTTTTACGGAAAGCTCATACTTGGTGGCTACCACTCAGGCGCTGCGCCGTTCCTGAGAGCTTCTGACGAATGCTTGCAACATTCTCCAATTTGGAGATGCAACATTCTCCGATTTTGTTTTGCAACTTTCGGTAATTCTATTTTACAATAAACAGGTAGACTGTATCAAAAGCTCTAAAAGCAAAACTGGCTATGTAAGCCAGAAAACGATTTACAGGTGCGAAGATTGTACTGGATGTGTATATAAAAGTGAGTGTATCAAAGGCAACAACTGCAAAACACCATTAGAAGAAAG
>JBGVMW010000050.1:0-57293 GCA_045125095.1 Lachnospiraceae bacterium | reverse complement strand
GCTACTTCTAAAAAACATCAATAGCGAAAGCGGCCGCACATTTATGAGTGTGTGTCAAGCATAAATTAGAAAAATATGGTTAGACCCCTGTGTTTTGGAATCTAACCATATGGATATAAAAATTAACTAAATGACATTGATAGCTAAACTGTTACCTGTATTATTGCGTATGACTACTCCCCGTCAGCACCAACTGAAGGATTTGAAGTAGTTATTTCCACTTAATACTATCTACCATCACCCTCTTTTTCCATCCACAAATACTTTGCACCATCTAACATCCAGATGAGTGCCTTAATCATATTGGTAAAATCTGTCTTCATATCCTCAAAACCTTCCTCTGAAAGTATTGCATTTCCATCCTGAAACTGCTCAGCAACTTCCTTTAAAAGAATCTGCATGGAATGAAGCTCCTCTACCAGTGGATATATGTTTTCTTTTTTCCCAACAACACAAACATGGTTATAAATACAACTTCGGACGAAATAGTCTTTTTTCATCATTCCGCTAACTTTTATCTTTGCCTCAATCTCCCGTCTCTCATAATCGGATACCCGAAAACTGATTGTTGGATTCTTATGAACATTACTCATGGCTGTCTGCCTCCTTTTTCTTTTAATTTGCTGCCTTCTTGTACTTTTCAAAGTTTACAACTGTGTTTCTGTTATTAGAATCTCCTCTTTCATCCTGCCCAACTGCATCCTCCTGATTAACCAGCTCCAACCTGTCTGCCAGCTCCATCTGCTTGTTAGGATAAAGATGACTGTATGTGTCCAAAGTCGTTACTATCTTTTCATGCCCCAGCCTGTCCTTTATCTCAATAGGCTGAAATCCAAGATCTACAAGTAAACTGGCGTGAATCCAACTAGTTATTATGCTTGCACGCTTTGCCGCGCCGAATTTGGCACGCAGTGCACCTTCCTTTCAAATTCGTGCGCATCATTTTTTTATATACTAGGAAATTTCATACATTACCTCATGCAACGGACTGTTGTAATTTCCTAGTATATAAAAAGGCGCTGATATAACATATAATATCAGCACCTTTCTATCTATGTGCGCGTTACCGCACACACTTATTTCAATCTATTCAATTATTTTACGTTGAATGCACCCATTCCCGGATACACACTTCCATTTCCTAATTCTTCCTCGATACGAAGCAACTGGTTGTATTTTGCCACACGCTCTGAACGGCTTGGCGCACCTGTCTTAATCTGGCAGGTATTTAAAGCAACCGCTAAATCGGCAATTGTAGTGTCCTCTGTTTCGCCTGAACGATGTGAAGAAACAGCAGTATAGCCAGCTTTATGAGCCATTTTGATAGCTTCTAAAGTTTCTGAAACAGAACCAATCTGATTCAACTTAATTAAGATGGAATTACCACATCCTAATTCAATACCCTTCTTCAAACGTTCCGTATTCGTAACAAACAAGTCGTCACCTACAAGCTGAACCTTATCTCCAAGTTCTTTTGTGAGCTTAGCCCATCCTTCCCAATCTTCCTCATCTAACGCATCTTCAATAGAAATGATTGGGTACTTCTCTACTAACTGCTTCCAGTGTTCAATTAAGCCTTCTGATGTAAACTTAGTTCCTGCTTTTGGAAGTATGTATTCGCCCTTCTGGGAACCTTTCCACTCACTTGAAGCTGCATCCATAGCAATCATGAAATCCTTACCTGGTTCATAACCTGCATTTTTAACTGCTTCTAAAATATACTGGATTGCTTCTTCATCACTTGCAAGATCCGGTGCAAATCCACCTTCATCACCTACTGACGTTGCAAGTCCTTTGGATTTTAATAATGCTGCAAGTGCATGGAATACCTCTGCACACCAGCGAAGCGCTTCTTTAAAGCTTTCTGCACCAACCGGCATAATCATGAATTCCTGCACGTCCACTGTGTTAGCTGCATGTGCACCACCGTTTAAAATATTCATCATCGGTACCGGAAGTCTGTTTCCTGAGATTCCACCAAGGAAACGGTATAACGGAATATCTAATGCTACGGAAGCTGCTCTTGCTACTGCGATAGATACTGCTAAAATTGCATTTGCACCAAGCTTGGACTTGTCCTTTGTTCCATCTGCATCAATCATCGCTTTATCTACTGCATAGATATCTGATGCATCCATGCCCACAATCGCATTTGCAATAATTGTATTGATGTTTTCAACTGCCTTGGTAACACCTTTTCCAAGGTATCTCGCTTTATCTCCATCTCTTAATTCTAATGCTTCAAATTCTCCAGTAGAAGCACCACTTGGAGCTGTACCTCTTGCTACTGTTCCATCTACTAATGTTACCTCAGCTTCTACAGTAGGATTTCCTCTTGAATCAAGAATTTCTCTTCCGATTACTTTTTCAATTTCTAAATAATTCATCTGTTAATCTCCTTTGCATTACGCACCTTTCATGCCGGAGCAGCTATTCCCCGGCTTCTGCAATACACAGCAGTGAAAGGAGCCACATGATTTACTCGCGGTTAGTCTTTTCTAACCTCTCACAATATAACATTGCTTCCATCCAAAGTCAATACTGCTTAATGATGTGTTTTTTTCAAGAAAGCAATTAGGGTTAGAGAAAACTAACTTTTTTTTATCCATAAGCATTTCTCTTACTTCTTAATTGTCATAGTTTTTACATAACCGGTACTCTTTTTAAACAGTTTCTTATATTTATTTACTTGTTTTTCAGGGCTTTGGAATACCGCTTTTTTATAAATACCCTTTATGGCATTTTTCCCCACTGTCTTTAGCACCTTAGATTTTATCGTTATGGTCTTTAAATTCTTACAACCATAAAATGCATTGGTCTTAATTGTGGTAACATTTTTTCCAATAGTAATACTCTTTAGCTTCTTACAATTCATGAAAGCTTTTTTACCTATTGTTTTTACACTTGAACCAATAGTTACCTTTGTAAGATTTTTCATTCCATAACAAGCTTTATCACTGATTGCAGTTACTTTATAAGTTACACCTTTATACTTGATACTAGCAGGTATTACAACTGTCTTAGCAGTTTTTGATTTTGGAGCCTGATAAGACACAGTCGGATTTTTTGAAGAAACACTGGTTACTTTGTAAGTAGCACTACCAACCTTGATACTATCATTTTTCTTTACCTGTTTTTCAGTTGTTTTCGGTGTTTGCGATACAGATGATGACTCTGGTACAGTTGTTGCAGCTACCGGCTCTGTCGGAATTACCGGTGTCACTGTTGGAGCTACCGGTACTGCCGGTGTCGCTGTCGGTTCCGCTGGTGCTTCCGATGTCGCTGTCGGTTCCGCTGGTGCTTCCGGTGTCACTGTCGGTTCTGCTGGTGCTTCCGGTGTCACTGTCGGTTCCGCTGGTGCTTCCGGTGTTTCTGTCGGCTCTGCCGGTGTAATAATTTCTTCCCCTGCGCCAGCCTGACAGATAACAGCCCCTGCTACTTCTTTCCAACCGAATAAAGAAATCTTATCACTCAACGAAGAATTCCATGTATTGCTTAACAAATTCAACACTATGTCTAATCCTTCGTTTGCACTTCTGTTGTTATTTAAAATAGATACCAATTCTTTGCTATCTGCTTCTGTAATTCCAACCTGATTATTTACAGTTCCCATACCTTCTGTTTCACCAGCTACCATCGTTCCTACTGCTTTCACATTTGCGATATCTGCACCAGCATTTCTCTGTAAAGCATCTTTATTATAGTAGCAGTTTGTCATGTAACCAACGCCTGTGTTTCTTCCTGCAATTGCTCCTATATCGCCTGTACTGTTTGCAGAAATCAATTCTACATTTGCGTAGTTGTTATAGGATGCGCCTGCATGAAAACCTACAATTCCACCAATTGCTATTTTATTTAAAGGTCCATTAGCAGAAACCGCTCCCTTAGCATAGTTGTTTAATAAACCATTTCTTGCATTTACACCTGTAATACCTCCTGCATAAGCCCAGGATGCATCTGATGTTGCCGAAATTTCTACATTAGCCCCACAGTTTGTTATCGTGCCACGCATTGCCTGTCCTGTGATTCCGCCAGCATAACAAGCCCCCGAGTTTGAATGAATGGAAATCTTTCCTGTTACCTGAAGGTTATCTAAATATCCAACGCCTCCGGTTCCTTCAAATGCGGCCGCAACAGCACCTGCATAAATACGGTCAGAACCTGTATTTGCAATGGTAATATCTGCCTTTTTAATTACAAGATTCTTCACAACACCATTTTTCACATGTGCAAATAATCCCGCATATTTTCCGGTATAAGGATGTTCTGCACTACCAATGACTACATTTGTAATTTTCTTTCCATTACCGTCAAACTCACCTGCAAATTCGTATGGTGCCACAGAACCTGCCGGAATCCATTCTTTTGTCAATGTAATGTCATTTGTTAATACAACGTATTTGTTTTTATAATTTTCATCTTCATTTACATAAGAAGCAAAGGCAATCAATTGTTCCTCTGTTGCTATCTGCCATGGATTTTCTTTACTTCCATCACCACCTGCAAATATGCTATTATTCGCATTTCCATAGGTAGTTGTATTGTTATCTTCTGCTTTTTTTAGCGCAACCTCTAATGCTGACTTAAATCCACTGTCAGCCAGACCTTCTGTACTCTGGTTTTCTAATGCTTTGGCAATATCTGCTGTATAAGCTGCCCCATTTCCTTCCAACACTTGAATCTCTGTTACGTTTCCTTCTGCATTTACTACAATTTTAACGACCAGATCTTTCTCCTTGTTTCTTCCATAGAAAGTTCCTTCGTTATACTGATGTGTTACTACAGGAAGCAATGCTTCGAGATATTCTGCTGTTTCTTTATCATAAATAGCTTCTGCTGTTTCTTCATTCAAAACAACCTGATTATTTTCCACTTTCCATTGTCTCATAGAGGATGCCAATGCTTCGCTTCCGCTCCAATGTCCAGACTGTCTTCCTCCCTTTTCAAGGTCAACACTTAATTTCGCAAAATTACCATTTAACTTTTCTGCCAGAACCTCGCTCTCCATATCTGCTTTTGAAAGTCCTTCTACAAATAAACTAGCACTTCCTGTATATGGTTCGCCTTCATCATTAATACCTGGTCCTACACTCCAACCACAAGCAACTGCCGGATTAATTTCTAAACGGTTCTTTGTCTTATCATCTGTTACCATAGTTGTGCTTAAGCAATAGTAACTCTGGAATGTATCTGCTATTCCCGTTGCCCATCCAACCAAAGCACCACAGTAGCCCGTATAGCAGTCTGCGATAATCTCTGCCATGGAATAACAGTTCACAATCGTACCTGCATTTACAGACGCAATACCACCTAACGATGGCGCACCTTCTGCTACTCTGTCAGCAGTTCCTGTGATTGTTCCTGCAGAATGACAATTAGCAATCAAGCCTCTGTTATTGAGTCCTGCAATTCCTCCTGCTTCTGCTATACCACCTACCGCTTCTGCGCGAGCAGTTCCATCCCATGTACAGTTTATAATCTTCTGCTTATACATGCAGCCACCAATTCCACCAACAAAGATATTTGCACTTGTATGGGTAGTAATACCCTGGAGTTCTCCAGTTACCTGAACATTATCTACAAGAGCCTGATTTACATATCCAGCCACAGCCGATACATAAATTGTCTGTGGGCTGGTCACATATATAGATGCATTAATTTTTAAATTGCGCACTTCCGCTTTACGTTCCAGCACACCAAACAATCCGAAATACATTCTTGCATTTTCACCGGTACCATCTTTATATGGTTGTTCTTTTGTTCCAATGAAAAGTCCTGTAATGCTGTGGTTCTTTCCATCGAAATTTCCGTTAAATGCATATTCTCCTTCACCTACCGCAATCCATTCCTTGGTAAGATGAATGTCATTTCCTAATTCTATGTAGAGATTTTCATAATCGATTTTTTCAGTAAGCGATAATGCAAAATCTCTGAATTGCTGCTCTGTTTCAATACTATAAGGATTTTCTTTACTTCCGTCACCAGATGCAAATATGGTGCTGTCAATGACAGAATTCACCCAGATTTCATTACTGTGAACCACTTTTTCTTCTGTGATTTTCCAGTCGTACAGCTTATTATCTATTGCTGCCATTCTTGCTGAAAAGTCACATCCGGAAAGACTGCTTGCATTTTCTTCAATTTTCTTAGTAAATTCTTCCTGCTTCTTGGAAGTAAGATTTTCCACAAGTACATTTTTGAATTCTTCACTATTTAACTGGCTGCTTGTTTTTCCCGTAATATCAATCAGGCTGCCACTGTTACTACCTACCGCACTTGTAACTTTTTCAGCATTATAGTAACTGTTCGCTACAACCGTTGTAGAAGCTCCATTTCCTAAAAGACCACCGGTTTTCGTCTGTTCCTGCTTTGCTGTAACTGCCACATCAGCATAACAGTTATATATCATCCCGTTCGCTCCACCAATCAGTCCTGCTGCATTATTACTTCCACTGCTGGTACTGTCTGCCATCACCGTTCCTAATGCATAACAGTTCGTGTACAACGCACGAACACTTGCGAAACCAACCAGACCACCTACATTACAATTTTTTGCACCGGAAACGGCAGATAAAGATACATCCACTCCACAGTTTGCCATTGTCATATACTGATTTCCAAAACCAAGAAGGCCTCCAGCCATAATAATTGCCTGTCCATTGGTATCTACTGAAATCGTACCTGTTGCGTGACAATTCTGGAATACACTTCCTTCTGTAGAAACACTAACCACCTTTGCATTTGCCACAAGTGCTCCCGCGTAAGCAGATTTTCCAGACTTAGTATAAATTGCAACATTGTTTAACGTAACATCATAAAATTCCGCTTTATTTGTTACTACTCCAAACAATCCTGCATATGCCATATTAGACGGATCATCCTGACTACCAATGGTCAGGTTCATAATCCCATATCCCTTTCCTGAAAATGTTCCTGCAAATGGATGTGAAGTATCACCAATTGGTGTCCATTCTTCCCCACTTAAATCTATATCATTTTTTAATGCAATATATTTCCCGCCAAAATCATTGCCTTCTGATACCTTCTTCCCAAAGGCTTCAAAGGTGTCTCTTGATGCAATCAGATATGGATTTGCCTTACTTCCCACTCCACCATCAAATACATTTTCTTCTTTCGCCTGCGAAAGTGCCTCATCTACAGCATTTATAATTGCCTTAGAACTAATCGTGGCACCTGACACAGCATCTACATTATCGGTTCCATTATTTGCTTTTATAGATTCCGTTACAGCAAGCGCTTTGTTCCAATAGGATTTTGTCTGTTTTTCCTGTTCTGTAGAAATATCCTGTATTCCTACTACTCCATCCCGTTCCTGTAAGGTTACTGTAACTTTTACAGTACCTCCATCATAACCTACTGCTTCACCACGATAAGTTCCAGCCTTATATGTATTGTCTACTGTCTGCGCCGAAACAGCAACAGGCATACCCTGGAAAGTAACTGCTGCCATAAGAACAACTGCACATAATTTCTTACTTATACCTTTCCATCTTTTTTTCACGTCTGCTCCTCCTGCTTCTAATTTTTATTAGATTACACTAACTCGAGTATTATATATAAAACCTAATTTTTTAGCAATACACTAATTGACAATATTTCTCAATTCTCTTTTTGAAACAATAAAATGTATTGATTTTTCAAGGATTTGCTCCCATGCCGCTCTCTTGTATTCGTGTTATTGATATTTATTTTCATTCTAATTTTAGAATAGTTCTTGATTTTATTTTTCATTCATGTTATAGTATGGTCACAATCGAATAAGGGAATACTCTTAATCGAAAAAAAACATTCAGGAGGTATCATTATGTCAATGATCAATAAAGAAATTAGCGATTTTTCCGCACAGGCTTATGTAAACAATAGTTTTTCAACGGTAACAAAGAACGATATTCTTGGTAAATGGAGTGTATTTTTCTTCTATCCTGCAGATTTTACATTTATTTGCCCTACCGAACTGGAAGACTTAGCAAACCTCTATGATAAATTTCAGGCTGCCGGATGCGAAATTTACTCTGTTTCTACAGATACTCATTTCGTTCATAAGGCGTGGCATGATGCATCAGACCGTATTAAAAAGATTAAATATCCAATGCTTGCAGATCCGACTCATGTGATTTCAAAGGATTTTGAAGTATTGATTGAAGCTGACGGTATGGCTGAGCGCGGAAGCTTCATCATTAATCCGGAAGGCAAAATTGTTTCTTATGAAATCAATGCCGGCAATGTAGGACGTAATGCTGATGAGCTTTTCCGCAAATTGCAGGCTTGCCAGTTTGTTCATGAACATGGTGATGAAGTGTGCCCTGCAAAATGGCAGCCTGGTGCTGAAACGTTAAAACCAAGTCTTGATTTAGTAGGACAGCTATAAGAATTTTAAAAGCAGCAACGGAACTATCCGCTGCTGCTTTTGCAGAAAGGAGACATCTATGAAAAATCTTTATGATGTAGTTATTGTTGGTGGTGGTCCTGCCGGATTGACAGCTGCCCTTTATCTCGCACGTGCAAAATATCGTGTGATTGTTATAGAAAAAGAAACTTTTGGTGGTCAAATCACAATCACCCATGAAGTAGTAAACTATCCAGGCGTAGAACGCACCAGTGGTAAGGAACTGACTGAACATATGAGACGTCAAGCGGAATATTTTGGTGCAGAATTTATGCTTGCTGAAGTAGAAAAGCTTTCTGTAGAAGGTGATGTGAAAACTGTGCACACAAGCCGAGGCGAATTGAACTGTTTTGGCATTCTGCTTGCCACAGGAGCACATCCACGAACGATAGGATTTACCGGTGAAGAAGAATTCAAAGGTCGCGGTGTTGCTTACTGTGCGACCTGTGATGGTGAATTTTTTACAGACAAAGAAGTATTTGTTGTTGGTGGTGGTTTTGCAGCAGCTGAGGAATCTGTTTTTCTTACAAAATATGCGCGACACGTAACGATTCTTATCCGAGAACCTGATTTCACATGTGCCGCAGCTACTGCCGATACCGCAAGAAATCATGAAAAAATCACTGTATTGACACATACAGAAGTAACTGAAGTCAGCGGAGACAGCACACTTCGCTCTATCCGCTATCGCAATAACCAGACTGGTGATGTGACAGAATACAAAGCGGAAGACGGTGATAATATCGGAGTTTTTGTGTTTGCTGGTTACGCTCCTGCCACTGCACTAATCCGTGACCTGGTTGAACTGAATGATCAGGGATATGTGGTAACAGATCGTACCATGAAAACCTCAGTAGACGGACTTTATGCAGCTGGTGATGTATGTGTCAAACCACTACGGCAGGTCGTTACAGCTGTAGGTGATGGCGCACTTGCCGCTACTGAACTGGAAAAATATGCTGCCAGTATGCAGCAAAAAACCGGGTTACAACCGGAAAAACCAGTTGCGCAGCCGACTGTTCATGAAGCAACAAAAAATGCCAGCACCACATCCCCTTCGGAAAACAGCTTATTCACTTCAGATATGCTGGCTCAGTTAAATACTGTTTTCTCCCGGATGGCTTCGCCACTTATTCTGAAGCTGCAGCTGGATAACCGCCCTGTGTCTCAGGAATTACGCTCTTATATGGAAGAATTGGTTAAACAAACGGACAAATTAAGTATTGTGATTGAAGATGGCAGCGAAGACGCTCCTTGTGTTCGTATCTGTCATGCCGATGGCAGCTGGACAGGGCTTGCTTTCCATGGAGTTCCTGGCGGTCATGAATTCACCTCTTTCGTCCTTGGTCTTTATAATGCTGCCGGTCCGGGGCAGGCTATTGATGCAGATGTGAAATCTGACCTTGCTACCATTACTACAAAACAGGATTTAAAAGTGCTTGTCTCCCTCTCCTGCACCATGTGTCCTGATCTTGTAACTGCTGCCCAGAAACTTGCAACAGAAAATTCTAATATTACAACTCAGGTCTATGATTTGAATCATTTTCCTGAACTTAAGGAACAGTACAATGTTATGAGTGTTCCTTGTCTCGTTGCAAATAATGGCGAAATTGTCAGCTTTGGGAAGAAAAATGTTCGGCAGTTACTGGATTTATTAATAAATACTATTCACACTGAATAACAACACATTTCATAGAATAGCACATGAAAAAAGCAAGGAACTTCTTATTATTCCTTGCTTTTTATTCATTAGCTGTTTGCGAAAGTGATGACAATGCACTACCTTATTATTATTTCGCACACTCACAAGACTTCACTACAACACTGCGGATATTTTTTCCACTCATATATCCACATGCAGATAATCCTGTTCGGATAATCTGGTTCCACTTTTCACCAGATAACTCAATTATGGAGTCATCTGCAAACTCGATGGTGCATACGTTTTCTTTCTCACAAGCGGAACCACATGCAATCTTATACATATTTTTTCTACTGATCGCACCAATTTCCTCTAGTGTTTTTATCATACGATACACTGTCGCAAGACCAATTTTCTTATCCATCCTGGATGCTTTATAATAGATTTCTTTACAACAGGAACACTCTTCCTCTAAAATAATATCTAAAAGCATAAGCCTTTGTTTTGTTATTCTACACCCCTGCTCTTTTAATTTCTGAATCACAATCTCCCTCTGCATCTTTGTTATATGATAGCTTTCAGAATTCTGTATGTCTTTTTTTGCTAAATTGAGATTTTGCAATTCTGTCACCTCCAAAGACCATGTTGTGTTTCTTGAAAAAGAGTTTCATTACCATGAGTTAGTATATGCTAATCGTGATTAGAAGTCAAGAACTTTTTTTCTGATTTATATTCCTAACATACACATTACAATCTATCCAATTCCTTCTGCCACACCGTCATACAAGCATCACTTGGCATACGCAAATCTCCTCTTGGAGAAACTGCTATAGAACCTACCTTTGGTCCATCCGGCAGACAGGAGCGCTTAAACTGCTGTGCAAAGAAACGTCTATAAAAGGTCTTAAGCCATTTCAAAATCGTTTCCTCATCATATTTTCCAGCAAACGCAACTCTGGCTATGCGGTATATTTTAGCTGGTGGAAATCCGAACCGTAACATATAATACAGATAGAAATCATGCAGTTCGTATGGACCTACAATATCTTCTGTCTTCTGGGCAATTTCCCCCTCTTTTGGTGGCAACAATTCCGGGCTTACCGGTGTATCTAACACATCTAACAATACTGCTCTTAACGTTTCATCTTTGGAGGTATCTGCATAATATGCTGTAAGATGACGCACGAGTGTCTTAGGAATGGAACCATTCACGCCATACATGGACATATGATCTCCATTGTACGTTGCCCATCCCAATGCTAATTCTGACATATCACCAGTCCCAATCACCAGTCCGTTATTTTTATTAGCAATGTCCATCAGTACCTGTGTACGCTCTCTCGCCTGTCCATTTTCGTAGGTAATGTCATGACAGTCCATATCCTGCTCAATATCCTTAAAATGCTGAATTACTGCATCTGCAATCGGCACTTCTTTTATGGTAATTTTTAAGCTTTCCGCTAAGGAAATGGCATTGCGATAGGTTCTGTCTGTGGTACCAAAGCATGGCATTGTTACCGCAATAATTTGTTTTCTTGGCAAATTTAAGGAATCAAAAGCACGGACTGTTACAAGGAGTGCCAACGTGGAATCAAGTCCTCCTGATAAACCAATCACCGCACTTGCCGCATGGGTATGTGCCAAACGTTTCTTTAATCCTAAGGACTGGATTGTCAGAATCTCCTCACAACGCTTGTCTCTATCCTTCTTTCCTCCCGGCACAAATGGCGTCTGAAAAAATGGTCTGGAAAGCACAGTATCTTCTACCTCTAATGTAAAATCAACCCAGGTGTACCAATTCTGTCCGCCTTGTTCAAAGGTTGTCATGCGGCGACGTTCGCTTCGTAATTTATTTACATCTATTTCTCCATAAATAATCTGGTTATGAAAACGTTCGCTCTCTGCAAGCATGGTTCCATTTTCTGAAATCAGATTATGACCGCCAAAGACAAGGTCTGTAGTGGATTCTCCTTCTCCTGCACTTGCATAAATATAGCCACAGAGTAATCTGGCAGACTGTCCATTTACCAGTTCACGACGATAGACATCCTTTCCCGTCGTCTCGTCACTAGCTGACAGATTCACAAGCACGGTGGCACCTGCCATAGCATGACGAATACTAGGCGGACATGGCGTCCACAAATCCTCACAAATTTCTGCTCCTACTACCAGCCCAGCCACAGAAGTACACGTAAACAGGATATCTGTGCCAAAAGGAACCATTTTTTCATCCATTTCACAGATTTCTGCCACCGGAAATCCTGCTGTGAAATGACGTGCCTCATAAAATTCTGCATAATTGGGTAAATACGTTTTTGGAACGATGCCTAGAAGCGCACCCTTAGAAAACGCAGCTGCTACATTGTATAATTTGTTATTATACTCCATTGGAAGCCCCACAAAAACCAACGCATCTACCTGCTCCGATGCCTTTACAATATCCTTCAATGCATTTTTTGCATCTGTCAGAAGCTGCTCCTGCCAGAACAAATCACTACAGGTATAGCCTGTAATACAAAGCTCCGGAAATACGATCACCTTTGCGCCTTTGCCGGAAGCTTCCAACATTTTACCAATAATCTCATCTCTGTTATGCAAACAGTCTGCCACCAGAATATCGGGGGTCACTGCTGCTACCTTTACAAATCCATGCCTCATTACTTTTCTCCATTTAGACTGTGCCTGATGCTTTTTCTAACATTACCTGTAATTCATCTACAGAATATTTATAATGTTCATTGCAAAAATGGCAGTTTACTTCGATTTCTTCCCCATCATTGATCATGTTCTGTAATTCTGTTTTTCCTACACTGATTAATGCTTTTTCCACACGTTCTTTTGAACAGTCACAGTGAAATCTGGTTTCTGTTGTCTCAGTAAATTCAACACCAAGATTGCCAAGTACCATCTCTAATATCTGCTCTGGTGTCATTCCTTCATCAAGCATAGAGGTAACAGAAGCCACCTGCTTTAAATTCTCCTCTAACTGTGTGATGACCTCCTCTTTTGTGTCGGGCATCAGCTGAATAAGAAATCCACCAGCCTGACGCACTGTATTATCCTTATTCATAAGTACACCTAATCCTACAGAAGAAGGTGTCTGCTCGGATGTTGCAAAATAATATGTCAAGTCTTCTGCAATTTCACTCGTAATCAACTCCGTCTGTCCCACATAAGGCTCCTTCATACCAATATCTTTAATCACCTGCAAAAGACCTACTCCTACTGCACCACCTACATCTAATTTGCCTTCTGCATTTGGTGGAAGCATAACAGATGGATTTCCTACATAACCCTTCACATTACCATGGGAATCTGCTGTAACTGTAATACCATTGATGGCACCACCACTGCGAATCTGTAAGGTTAACATATCCTTTTCACCTTTCATCATGGCACCCATCATAGCACCACCTGTAAGCAGTCTTCCCAATGCTGCCGTTGCAACCGGACTCGTATTATGTGCCACCCTTGCGCACTCTACCATCTCTTTTGTTGTTGCAGCCAACGCTAAAATCTGGTTATCGGCTGCTGTTGCTCTTACAATATAATCTGACATTTTTTATCACCATGCATCCCGCTATTCGCAGTCTGCTCCTTTCTACTTTCCGTTCTCTCGTGCTACAAAATAAATGCGGTCACTGTCCTCTTTCACCGGTTCTTTCGTAAATGCATCATACACTGCCTCAAATTCCATACCGGCCTCCGCTAATGCGGTCTTAATTTCTTCTATCGTATAAGCTCTCTGGTAATGCTGTTCCTCATAACGTCTGAACAACCCATTCTCCTCCTCAATAAATAATGTAAGGTCATATTCATTGATTCGTTCTTCCTTATCGTAAAAATTTTGCCAGATAAAGCTACCATCTTCTCTTGCTTCCGCAAAGGTATTCTCCGCTAATTGTACCTCATATTTATATAAAGTATTCATATCGAAAATAAATACTCCACCTGGATCTAAATAATTATTTACCAGCTTAAAAACCTGCACCAAATCTTCATATTCTGTAATGTAATTGATGCAATCGCAAATGCTCACCACGGCTCGCACCGTTCCAAACAACTCAAACTCCTGCATCCACTGACACAAGTAAAGAATATCATGCCCCGATTCCATTTTTCGTTCCATGGCTATCTGAAGCATGTCCTCGGATCCATCCACACCTATCATATCGTAACCGGCGTCTGCAAGCAGCTCAGTAAGACTCCCTGTCCCACATCCCAAATCAAGAACAAGCCCATCTGGTATCCCATGCTCTTTCAACAAAGATATCACATATGCAGACCATTCTTCATAGTTTCTGTTGTCCATAAATTCATCGTACACAGCCGCAAAGCTTGTATATGCTTCCATTCATTGCCTCCTTTGTTCACACTTCTTTATATAGTAACAAGTTTTTTCTTAGTTGGCAAGCTTGATTATTGCCGCAGAATTGTATATACTTACTATTGCACTGACCAGTTGATAGTTCGTAAAATTGCGCAGATATTCTGTGCATTTTTATGTAAATGACAACGTGTCAGTACACTCGTACATCGTTTTCAAAATATACTGATTATATAAAGGAATCATATACATATGAAGAATAAAACTTTTACAGGACTAACACGCACCTGGGCACTTCTGCAAAGTGTTGTGCCATTTCTATTTTTTTTATTAACTTTATATTTATTGTTTTTCAGTCATTTTAGTGAATCCATTTTCCCCCCACAGGTCAATTCTCTGTCGGAAGCCAAAGACGTATTTACGAACAAAGGTGAGTATGTTCATCTACAGGACCAGACACTTCACTATACGGGCTACGATTATGTAGTAGAAGACAAAATAGCAGGCTCCTACTACTATGCATTCGAAAAAGATATCTGTTATTTTTTTCTACTTAAACATAATACCTCTCAGAAATATTCCGCAACGCTAAGGGTTCCAGTCTTATCTTGCCGATTCGTCCAGAATAAGGATGCATACCATGAGTTGACATCACATTTAGCTGAGGATTTGTCCTGGTCGGTGGATGATGTAGAAACCATTGTACCACCATTTATTATCAGTGAATGCCACTACCTATCCATTCAGAAGGGTCTTGCCTGCGTCCTGCTTTTTATCTGCATTTTTACATCAGGCATTACTTTTCTTCGTTACCTGGTCGTATTTTGCTTACCTTACCTTCATTTTCAGCAAAAGAAACGCCTCCGTTATTCGGCTCTGAAAAAACTGGTACAGGAATGCGAACAACATGCTGACAATGCATCTACCTTTCGGGAAGATACCATTGGTATCTCCGCCGATATGTTTTTCTCTACCAGTGAACATCTGCCTGCCATCATTCCAATGGAGCAGCTTCTCTGGGTATATCGTCATAGCACGGTTCACCGTTTTACCTTTATGCCAGCAAAGCTCACGGATACCCTTCATGTAATGACTAAATCCGGAAAGCATTACTACTTTAAAAGCTTTGCCAGAGAAAGTACCAGTAAGATTCTTCATTATTTGGAAGATCATTATCCGGATATTGTTATTGGATATTCCCAGAAGAAACAGACACAGGTAAGAGTTCTGCTGAGAAGATATAAACGAACGCATTAAGAATATTGCTTCGTCAAATAGACTTTTATACAAACACGCACCTACAAAAGAAACTGCCAGCTCTTTCGCTGACAGTTTCTCTTTATTTACCACGATATTTCATGTATTATATTTTACAAAAACTATTGTACTTTGTTATTTCTCCTCTTTCTTGCTCTGCAGTAACTGCAATCCAAAAATAATCACGCCTCCAAGAAGGAAGAATAAAATATGGAAGGTATCAAAACTCATTGCTGGTTTCGGAACATCTAAAGTCGTTGGACCCTGCACGATGGAATAGAGGGAACCAATCATCAATCCAATAATGGCATATATCGTCTGGCTTCTATGATTCTTTAACATATAATCAACCAGCTTGATTACCAACAAAATACCCGCAATCACACCCAAACCAAATATGATGCAAACCGGAAGGTTACTGAATTCAAAATGAAGTACACCCTTTATCGCTGACATAACCGGCATATACAAGCCAAAAATTAACAATAACGTAGAACCGGATATTCCCGGAAGCACCATTGCAGAAATGGCTACCATACCAACTGCAAATACATAAATACCACTACCTAATGTCAATATAAAGCCTGCGCTCTCTGCACCACCTGATGGGTTTAACACCGTAATTGCAATTACAAGTGCCATACCTAGTGCTGTATAAATCAAGTTTACATATTTTCCTTTTATCACTTCCTTTTCCTGTTTCATTACAATCGGAATAGAGAAAATGATAAAACCAAGGAATACAGAACTCACCTGATAAATATGAGATTCAAACAGTGAAGTAATCACCAACACCGCTAATACAAATCCTAATACCCAGCCAATTGCTATACGTATCAGAAATTTAAGGGCATCTATTCTCTCCTCTTTTGTTCCACTGATTAATTTACTCAAAGAACCAATAAAGTTGTCATATAATCCAAGCAGAAACAGAATCGTACCACCAGACACCCCCGGCACACTATCTGCCATTGCCATCAAAAATCCACCTAATAATTTTAACATAATTCCTCCTTCATTAGCCGTTTACAATTGTTTCAAGCGCCTCAAACAAAGCATCCATCTCCTCGTCTGTACCAACCGTAATACGAAGGTAATTGTCAATACGAGGCTGGTTGAAATATCTTACGAAGATTTTTCTTTCTCGCAACGCCTCAAATATTTGCTTTGCCGGAACGGTATCATGTGTCGCAAAAATAAAATTAGACATAGAATCTCTAAATGCAAATCCCAGTTCTTTTAATTTCACTTTTGCACGCTCTCTTGTTGCAATGATGCGTCCTGTAGTTTCCTTAAAATACGCATCATCCTTCAATGCAGCTACACCATATACTAAAGATGGCATATTCATTGTATAGGAATTAATGGAATATTTTACATCATTCATATACTTGATTAACTTCTCATTACCCATTGCATATCCCACACGAAGGCCTGCCATAGAACGGGACTTAGAGTATGTCTGTACCACCAAAAGATTATCGTACTTATGAATCAGCTCTAACGCTGACACTCCTCCAAAATCAATATAAGCTTCATCCACAATCACTACTACATCTCTGTTGTGACTGATAATATCCTCAATAGATGCAAGACTCTGTAATACACCTGTAGGTGCATTTGGATTTGGAAAAATAACACCACCATTTTCCTTATAATAATCTTCCTTTACCATTTCAAACTCTTCATTAAGCGGCTGACGTTCGTAAGGAATACGGTAAACATCTGCCCATACATCATAGAATGAATATGTAATATCCGGAAACAATATCGGTTTATCACTATTAAAAAATGTAAGAAATGCTACAGAAAGCACATCATCCGAGCCCACTCCCACAAAAACTTCATTCTTCTGCAATCCATAATACCCAGCCAAAGCACTTACCAGAGAATCGGAAGTTGGATCCGGATAGAGACGCAGCTTTTCTGCATCTAAATTTGCCAACGACTCTTTTACTCCCGGTGCCGGCGGGTATGGATTCTCATTGGTGTTCAGCTTAATCATTTTTGATTCTTTTGGCTGCTCACCCGGTACATATGGAACTACTTTTCGTACATTTTTTTCCCAGTTATACATAATCCTGTTTTTCCTTTCTACACGTAATTGTGGCTATAAATCCTATTCATATTACCATTTCACTGTTACATATACGTCTTCGCCAGTTTCTCAAATGCCGGCATTGCGTTTACAATGGTTTCATATGCCACACAATATGCAATACGCACATAGCCCGGACAACCAAAGGTACTTCCCGGAACTAATAAGATATTGTATTTTTTTGCTTCCTCGCAGAATGATTTTTCATCTTCGATTGGAGATTTTACAAAAAGATAAAATGCTCCTTGTGGCTTGATACAGGTAAATCCACACTTCTGCAAGCCATCATACAAAGTCTCTCTATTTCTATTGTAATAGGAAACATCTACTTCCGCATCCAGGCAATCAGCAACTACCTTCTGAAACAACGATGGCGCATTGACAAATCCCAGAATGCGTGTTGCAATTCCAGCCGCATTTTTTACCGCCTCGGAATCTGTCAGCTCATCCGGAATGACCAGATAACCGATACGCTCACCCGGTAAGGATAAGGACTTACTGTAGGAATATCCAACCACTGTATTTTTATAATATTTTGTCAAATATGGCACTTCCACACCATCATATGCCAATTCCCTATATGGCTCGTCTGATACGATGCAGATATTTGTTCCAAATTCTTCCTGCTTCTTTTCTAAGATAGCAGCCATCTTTTTGATAGTTTCCTCAGAATAGACCACACCTGTTGGATTATTTGGATTGTTTACAATAACAACCTTTGTCTTTGGTGTGATTTTTTCTTCAAACTCAGCTAAATTCGGCTGAAAATCAACGGTATTTGGAGAAATCACAACTAATTTTCCATCATAGTTATCTGTATAGCTTCTATATTCACCAAAGAATGGTGCAAAGGTAATCACCTCATCCCCCGGATTCAGTAATGTCTTGAAAATCACGTTTAATCCACCTGCTGCACCAACGGTCATAATAATGTTAGATGCATGAAAATTCGTGTCAAAACGCTTATTGATAGACTGTGCTATTTTTTCACGCACTTCTTCATAACCAATATTACTCATATATCCGTGAATATCTAAAGAATCCTCCTCAATGTGCTTGAGAACAGATTCCTTCACCTGAACTGGTGCTGCCACGTTGGGATTACCCAAACTAAAGTCATATACATTTTCTGCACCAAATTCCTCTGCCATCCGCTTGCCTTCTTCAAACATTGCACGGATAACGGAATTATTGGATAAATAGCCAATCATTTTATCTGCTACCATATCTTGTTGCCTTCTTTCTTCTCTCGAATTAAAGGGATACAAATCCCATATGCTATCTTAACAAAAGAACTGTGCAAAAGCAACAAAAATATAAAAAGAGACAGTGTGTCCTGCATAAGCACACACTGTCTCACGATCAATTATTATTTCTGAATTACTATGATAGTTTCTGTATATGTCTGAGCCGGATCGCTCTCTAACACGCCACCAATCTCAACATAAATCACGTTGCCTGGCTGTAAATCGGAAAATTCTAATTTTTTTCCATCCATATCGGTAATGGTTGCAGCTTCACTGGATATAAAACAAGCCTCACCAACATATTTCTTCGCATCCTCATTATATCCACGAACTAATAATCGCAGTCTGTCTATATCAATATCACGAATGACAACAGGTACTCTTGCTATATTCTCATTTACTTCTGTCACTGTGATTTCTCCTACAGATTTGTCTACCTTTACATCTTCATAAACAGGTGGCTCCGTTACAGCACCATCTCCTTCAGCCTCGACGCCTTCCGTTGGTTCTTCAGAAACATCTTCCTCCGTTGTCACATCTGCCTCCGGCTGTTCCGGTGTTGTTTCACTCTCTCCGGCTGTCGTCACACTTTCTCCATCTGTTGTTACGCTGTTACCGGATGTTGCAGACTGTGGTGCCTCTGTGGCAACTTCATTTGTTGTTCCACCGCCACCTCCACAAGCAGTTACTGTTGCAAGCATGCACACAATTCCCATAAGCATTACAATTTTTTTCTTCATAATATTCCTCCATTCTGCTACTTTCTCAGCATTAACATACATAAGCAACTTATTTTGTCATCTTATTCTGATTTTGCTGTTCCTGTATGGTGATTTCTTTTTTTCTTCTGTGTTTTTTCCGTATTTTACGAATAATAAAAATAATTACCGTAATTATAATACCGCAGATTATGAAATATGGCAATGACACAATTAACCAGATTATAAAATTAGATACCGTATCCCCGATTGCAATCAAATTATCCGACAAACCATTTTTTATCTTATCGAAAAATGTTTCTTCTTTAATTTCTGTGATGCGCTCAACTTCATAGATTTCTAACTTAACCGTACTGTAATCTACCTGATTATCATAGGTTCGCAACGTACTCTCATACTGGTTTAACTGATATCGAATATCTGACAAATGACTTTCCAGTGCCAGGATTGTTTCCATCGTATCTGCTTTTTCTAGCAGCGCAAGTACTCTGTCATATTCTACCTGCAAGGCTTCTTTGTGACTCTTCGTATCTGCATATTTTAATGTAATATTATCCGTATTCAGACTTTGACTTGTCACGTTGCCCAGTCCTTCTACTTCTTTCAAAAAAGTATCTAGCTGTTCCTGTGGAATACGAAGCACAATATTTGCATAGCGATTTCCAGTATTATTATAATAACGATTCCCTTCAATGGAAGAATATTCCGTATACCCCTGCACCACCTTTGTTTTTGTTCCAATTGCTGCTATCACGTTATCAAATTCTTTTGTCTGCATCGACAGGGATACTGTTTTTATTATTTTCTGCGTGGCATCTCCATTTGTCACTACTGCATCCAGTACACCGGACTCAGCCACAGCACTCCCTACACTTTCTTCGCTACCCATGACACTTTCCGAATCTTCCGTGTATTCCATTTCCATGCTATTCATACTGCTATCCATTGTCTGCTCTGTATCGGTTGCTATGTAACTATCTGCTTTTCTGTCTGATGCACCACATCCGGTAAGAAGCAATGCTACTAGTAATATAATACTTATTTTTTTCATAAAAATCCCCTACTTTCCTATAGAAACAATATTTCCCAATAATGGTTATTTTTTCTCCATTACCACTACCTTATCTTCTACCATTACATATAAGGCAGTATATTCTTCATTCGGTAAACCTTCCAATTTAACGCATATGTCTCCATTTTCTTCTGTTTGTACTGTATATGGTGTTTTATACTGGTACCATTCACCATTTTCCATGCACACATACACTACAATTTTCGCTGCACTAAATGTGATTTCCTTATGTTCGAACCAGATTCTGCAAGTGTCGCCATCTATCTGATAGCTGTCACAGATTATCTTTTCATGTTGCTGCAACAATTCTTCCATAAATGTATCTTCTACCATTTGTCCGCCACTATCATTCATCTGCAGCCTTTCATCTTCCACACTATTCTGCTTTGTTCCATTATCGCCCGTTATTGAATTCTCTAACACTTCTGATTCCATTACCGATTCCGAGCCGTCTTTCTCACTTTCTTCCACGGAATCTGTTACATCTTCATAGTTTACTGCCCCATCAGTCTGTTCTGCCGTGCTAGATTCTGAAGATGCCAGATCAGAACTCTTACTTGACGGCAAATACGTCTGGCTAAACATACCAGCTAAAATCACTACTGACAGACAGGCAGCCGCTACACTCATTGCTTTTTGATAACGAAAGCGTTGTATTTTCTTTGGTACTGCCATCCTGCGAACTTTTTCATCAAACTTTTCGGAAAATTCGTGCATTTCCTCTAATTCCTGTCGTTTCGGTATAAAGGACATATCTTCTTCCATTGCTTCTTCTACTGCTTTCTTCAACAAATCTTCGTTCACGATACTTCCCCCTTCCTTAATTTTTTATCATTTCCTGTAATTTTTTTCTTGCTCGGTAATAGCGCACATTGGCAAGCTTTGGTGTTATCTGCAAAATTTCCGCTATTTCGGAATCCGACATTTCATGCATATGCTTTAATTCAAACACAACCCGGTATTCCTCTTTCAGGTTACGTATACAATTCACCAGTTTTTTATAGTTTTCCTTGCTTATGTATGACTCCAACATATTGGTATCATCACTTAATTCTAAAGTTTCCAGTTCTTCTGTTTCTACAGCTGCAACTCCTTTTCTTGCCCGATACATATCGATTGCTTTTGACTTTGTAACGGTATACAAAAATCGTCTGGTAGTTGGCGATACCCCATCTACCTTATGTATGTATTTTGTCAGCGTTAAAAACGCTTCCTGTACAGCGTCCTCTGCCAAATAACTGTCGTGCAGTATTTCATTGGCGATATACCACATCATACCACGGTATGTCTCATAGATTTGAATAAATGTATTCTTATCTTCTTCTGTTTCTAGCATGCATAAAAACAAAAGCATGATGTATCCTCCCTTTGGTTTGTAATTTAATATAAGCTTATATATGTATAATCTCATATTGAAATTATACATAAGATTTTCATCTTATACTATAATAACGAATGGGGGATGCATTTTACTACACTTTTTTCTAAAATTTTTTAAATTTGGGTTTATATACCGAACAAAGCGTGCAAGCACCCTCCACGAATTTCGCTTTTCGATATGCTTACACGCTTTGCTACGCTTGATTTGGCACGCAGTGCATCTTCCTTTCAAATTCGTGCGCATCCTATTTTTTATATGCTAGAGCGTGTTACATTTCTACAATAAACGATTGTAATTTCCTAGTATATAAAAAAAGACGTAACTATTCAGTACCCTCATAGGTTACCAATGTTATTATGAATTGCATTCATAATAACATGCCAAAATCCATGCAGAATCACCTACGGTGATGGATTTTGGCCTGCTGCCACTACGTTTTCATACGGACTGTGCAGTTCAGCACAGTCCTGTTCTGAATAGTTACAAAAAGCCACTATAGAGCCTCACGCTCCATAATGACTTTTCCTAACTTTAACATGATGTGGAAGCTACTCCACAATGAATTCCCGCACTTCAACCTTCTTTGACTTCGCTCTCCTCTTTCAGCATAAGAAATGCACCAAGATTCCCTCTCTGCCCATGACTTGCTCTGTGTGAAAATAATTTATCTGCATTGCAGCAAGTGCATATGTCTGTCACTACGATATGTTCCGGTGTCAGTCCCGCTTCTTTCATCACAAGCTCGTTCGCTTTCCAGAGATTCAACTGGTACTTTCCATTTTCTTTTCTGTAATATAATCTTCCGGCGTCCTCACCAAATGCTTTGTCAAACTCTGCAATCACGTCTTCACTGACTTCATAGCAGTCCTGACAAATGGATGGTGCAATGCAACCAATCATATCTGCCGGATCGCATCCATACTCCGCCTGCATTAATTTCACGGTGTTAAGACCAATTTTCCCGACCGTTCCACGCCAACCGGAATGCGAAAGACCGATTGCTTTTTTGACCGGGTCTACGAAATACAATGGCACACAGTCTGCATAAAAGGTTGCCAGCACCAGCCCCGGCACATTGGTAACCAACCCATCAATATCAGAATAATCCCGTTTTTTTGTAAATCCCTTGCCTCTATCCCTTGCCGTCACCACACGAACATTGGTAGTATGTGTCTGGTCAGAAAATACCAGATTGCTACTGTCCATTTCCAATGCAGCCATCATTCTGCGGAAATTATTTGTAACCGCCTTTTCCTCATCCCCTCTGGTATAGCTTAAGTTCATGGATGAATAAATGCCTTCACTTACACCACCCATTCTTGTCGAAAATCCATGTTTGATGCATGGTATCTGTAACAACTTTTCGAATGTAAGAAATGGTACGCCTGCATGCTCCTTACACACCATTTCGTCTTCCTGTTCTTTCCGAATCCAATTCATAACTGCCCCTGTTCTGCTGAATGTTCAGCTTTTTTCATCATTTTATAATTCTCTAATCGCTTTTTTACCTAGTCCATTTTCATATGCATCTAAATAAGAATTCCATCTAAATGGTCACATTCATGCTGGATAATCTGGGCAAGCCCACTGGAAAATTCGCGTCTCTGCTTTTTCCAATTTACATCCAGATACTCTACCTCAATCTTCAAATATCTGGTTGTCTTTCTTACACCCGTTAACGAAAGGCATCCTTCTTCTGTTTCATAAGGTCCTATTTTTTTCAAGATAACAGGGTTTATCATAGGTATATTTATAAATCCGGTACTCACTACTATGATGCGTTTTTTCACGCCAATCATATTTGCAGCCATACCCACACAAGTTTCCTCGTTTGCCCTTAACGTATCTAATAAATCCTGTACAACCTGCATATCTGCCCTGGTTGCCGGCTCTGATTTCTGATTCAAAAATAATACATCCTTCACTATTGGTTTTACCATACTAATCACTTCCTTTTTCCTATTATTACTAATTTGCTATTCTCTAATTTTTCAGCGTCATTGCTGTTTTCCTACACTGAAAAAAGAACCAGACTAATTCTGATTCTTCCCACAAACACTTAATGCTTTTTCCTGCGACCAGTCTAACATATCCTGAAGCGTAACCTTATCTATTACACCGCATACAGCATCATTTACCATCGACCATAATTTCACTGATATACATGTATCTGCACGCTCACATTCATTGACTTCATCTTCCAAGCAAGTCACAGGAGCCATATTTCCTTCTGTCAACCGTAAAATCATGCCAACCGTATATTCTGCCGGTTCCTTCGCCAGGCGATATCCTCCCTGGGCTCCACGCAGACTCTTAACGTATCCCGCGCGCTTCAATGCTGCAATAATCTGTTCTAAGTACTTTTCTGAGATACCCTGCCGTGCTGCTATGTTTTTTATTGTTACCAGTTCACCATTCTCCTGCTGTGCCAAATCTAACATTAATCGAAGCGCATATCTGCCCTTCGTTGATACCTTCATCATAACCCTACACCTCCTATACTTTTCCTATCTGAATTATAGAATATGCTAGAGTATTACGTCAACTTTATTTTGCAACATTTTTCAATTCGTCTATATACAGACTGGCAATCATACTCAATGCCACACCTTTTCGTTTAACATAGCCAATACGCATACTTTCTTCCACTGCAAGAGGAATTGCTACATAATCCGTGCCATTCAGTTCTTCACAGATAATTCCGGAACACATGGTATAACCGTTAAGACCCACCATCAGATTCAACATCGTTGCACGGTCATTCACACGTATCAGTCTCTTATATGCATATGTACTCAACACTTCCTCTGACAAATAAAATGAATTTTTCTCTCCCTGATCAAATGCCAGACACGGAAAATCCTCTAAATCATCCAATGTCAGTACCTCTCTCCCGGCAAGTGGATTTCCTTTCCAGAGATACACATATGCTTTACAGGAAAACAACTCTGTAAATTCAATATTATAATCTAAAAACAGTTTCTGCATAATTTTTTTATTAAAATCATTGATAAATAAAATTCCCACTTCGCTGACATAATCTCTTACATTTTGCATAACCTCATGAGTTTTTGTCTCATAAATGGAAAATTCATATTCATCCATTCCAAATTGCTGCACCATTTTTACAAACGCCTTTACTGCAAAAGTGTAATGTTGCATGGAAACACTGAACCGTTTCTTTCCCTGTTTTTTTTCGATATAACGCTCATCCATCAACCGATACTGGTCTAATAACTGTCTGGCATATCCTAAAAACTCATTGCCTTCCGGGGTAACCGTAATACCCCGGTTGGTTCTGTTAAATATGGTAATGCCGATTTCATCTTCTAAATCTTTGATGGTTCCAGACAGACTCGGTTGTGAAATAAACAGCTTACCTGCCGCTTTATTCATAGAATTGCAATCTGCAATCGTGACTGCATACTTTATCTGCTGAAGTGTCATATTATCCTCTCTTTCACACTTTCAAGCCATCTTTATTCTACTGTCTTGAAAGCCTCCTCTAAATCTTCCAGAATATCTGCAATATTTTCTGTACCGATAGACAGACGAATTGTATTCTTCTTAATGCCCTGCTCATTCAACTCTTCCTCTGTCAACTGGGAATGAGTCGTAGATGCCGGATGAATTACTAAGGATTTTACATCTGCTACATTGGCAAGCAATGAGAATATTTCCAGATTGTCAATAAAATCTTTTGCTTTTCTGTCATCGCCCTTGATTTCAAATGTGAAGATAGAACCTCCACCGTTCGGAAAATATTTCTTATACAATTCCTGCTGTGTTGCATCTGTGGAAACTGAAGGATGATTTACTTTTTCTACCTGTGGATGATTCTTTAAGAATTCCACTACCTTTATTGTATTTTCCACATGACGTTCTACTCGTAAGGACAAGGTTTCTAATCCCTGCAAGAAAAGAAATGCATGGAATGGAGACAAGGTTGCACCAGTATCTCTCAGTAAAATCGCACGAATCTTTGTAACAAATGCTGCTGCACCCACTGCTTTTGTAAAGCTGATTCCATGGTAACTTGGATTTGGCTCAGTTAATGATGGGAACTTACCGGATGCTTCCCAATCAAATTTACCACTATCTACAATTATACCACCAAGTGAAGTACCATGTCCACCAATAAATTTAGTAGCTGAATGCACTACAATATCTGCTCCATATTCAATTGGACGTACCAGATATGGAGTTGCAAATGTATTATCAATTACTAATGGAATCTTGTGTGCATGGGCAATTCCTGCTACTTTTTCTATATCTGTAATATCGGAATTTGGGTTACCTAATGTTTCAATAAATACAGCTTTTGTGTTTTCCTGAATGGCGTTCTCAATCTCCTCAAAGTTTGCCGGATCCACAAAAGTTGTATGTATTCCATATTCCTCCAATGTGTGTGCCAACAGATTATATGTTCCACCATAAATATTCTTTGCTGCTACAATATGGTCTCCTGCCTTTGCAAGATTTTGGAATGTGTACGTGATTGCTGCCGCACCGGAAGCAACGGCTAATGCTGCTACACCGCCTTCTAAGGCTGCCACTCTCTGCTCAAATACATCCTGAGTCGGATTCGTTAATCTACCATAAATATTACCAGCATCCGCTAAACCAAATCTTGCAGCAGCGTGGTCACTGTTACGAAATACATAAGAAGAAGTCTGATAAATTGGTACTGCTCTTGCTCCTGTTGCCGGATCTGCCTCTTCCTGTCCTACGTGAAGCTGTAATGTCTCAAATCTTAAATTTCTTTCTGCTCTTGTCTTTTTGCTCATAATAATCTCCTCTCAGCCACTCCAAGGCTCTATTTTCTTATCTGTTATTACTTTCAGTTAATTCCTATCTGTTTACAAGGAATATTATAACGAACCTTGGAAAAAAGTGTTAATATGCAAAACAAAGGGCTGGTTATAAGTAAAACCTATAACCAACCCTTTTATTCTTTAACTAGCAATCAGCTGCCAGCTTCCAAACCATTTTAAAAAGGTCTTTACATAACTGACCTCCACCGGATATCCTGACAATACAGGATAAAACAATGCAAATAAAACGACAGCTAATACGGTATACACCACCATCCATTTTAACCATTTTGGTTTTCTCTGCACCATTTTTACCATAGTATATACAAGCATTAATGTGATAAACGGCACACTTGGAAAATAATGATAAATATATGTTGTTCTGGTAACCAGTACCCATGGCAGATATTGTGAAAAATATGCTACGATTAAGAAACCAGCTATCTTGTCTTTTTTCTTGATTCCCAAATATAACATAAATAAAAATGCAGGGATACCAGCCCACCATACCAGCGGATTACCAAATGCACTAATTCCTTCATGCACCGTATCTGTCACAATTCCGGAATAATACCAGATTGGACGATACATAATTGGCCACTGGTACCAGCATGAAGAATATGGATGCTCTGACACAAGAGTGGAATGATAGCTAAACATTACTTCAATGGAATGAAGCATTCTTGCCACCAGACCTCTATCTGTTCCATCACTAAACGGCAAATAAGAAAGTATATAAATGGTCACTGGAATTGCCACAAAAAATACAAGGCAAAACACAATTGTTTTGATAATGCATGGCTTAAATCGCCCAAGTATTACACGATGTTCCATGCCATTCGTACTGCCATCCGCATCCTCTGCTGCCAAGCGGAACTCACGATACCGCTTCCACATCTGGTAAAAGAACAGGATTGCCAACCCGGCAGATGCATAGAATCCCGTCCATTTTGCAGCCCAGGCAAATCCCATAGTCACACCACATAAACCTAATGGAATCCATGTTTTTTTCAAATCGGTATCATAAAAGCTTGTCTTGGTGTATCGATACATAAAATAATACATTAACATGATGAAGAAAGTCACAAACACATCAATGGTTGCAATTCTTGTCTGTGCGAAATGCATAAAATCAAAAGCAAACAATATGGTTGTCACATAGGTTGCCCAAGAAGCTTTACACATTCGCTTTGCAAAGACAAAGATAACCGGAAGCATTAGAATCCCAAAAATAACACCCATAAAACGCCATCCAAAAGGATTCATGCCGAACAGCAATACACCTACCGCAATCAATGCCTTACCAAGAGGCGGATGGGTATTTTCATAGCAATACAACCCTTCTGTCATTTCATATGCAGTTCGCGCATGGTAAATCTCATCAAAATAGGTGCTATTCAGATTTGTTTTTCTTCCTGTAAATAATTCCTGCTCATCAAACAATGTTTCATATCTCTCTGCATTGACAGGAACAATCGTTGTTCCATCCTCCTCTGTGAATACAAGTTCCAACAGACTATCTTCCTTTGTGTTTTCCGCTTTTATAAAACGAACATAGCGAGCAGTAATTCCTAATTGCGTTTCATTCCATGCAAATACAGAACCACCATTATAGTTTTCCCCTTCTGCTGTATAATACGTTTCCCACACACCATCCTCCGTACCATATTCTAAAATATATTCCGGATTATTTTTATAGCCAAGAAAATTCCACATAGAAGCAATATGCTTCTCTTCCCCAAAATCAAGAAGAATGGTACCATCCAATACAGCCGAATAGCTTGTCTCCGGTGCATCCATATCGCCTAGCCGGTAAAATGCCATTACACTATAAATAATCACAATTACCGCTAATACAAGCCAATCCTTTTTACTAATTTTTTCAAATTTTTCTGTACGTTCTACCTTAACTGTTTTCTCACCTTTCTTTTCCAATAACCAATGCATTCCGGGAAAAGCGACAGGCTCCTCCTCTTTGACTGAAACCTTTTTCCCATATAGTTTCATGGACACATATGCCATCACAAAAAACATAATAACCATCCATAAGGATGTGAGAATCGATGGCGCCGATGTTCTGTCAAAATTAGCAGGATCGTAAAAACACAACACATGTGTCATATTTGCAAACAATCCCAATCCCCATCCGATAAACAACAATCCTGTTTCTTTTCGCGGTCGCATGGCATAAGCAGCTAACAAAAGTGCCATAACCGGGTACAAATAACGTTCATGCATGCGGACGGAAAATACAAATACCACTGCAATCAATATGGCTCCGGAATAATAATATCCGGACATTCTATCCTTACTTTTAAAGAAGAAAATCGCAGACAACACAACGGCTGCTACAATAGCAATACTTCCCCATGTCTGGCAGGTAAGTCCTAAGAAAACAGTATCCTGCGGCATCCAGTTCTTACCGATCAATGTCCAGAAATTATATGCATTTACAGAAGCATATTCATAAGAGCCTAGTGTTTCTGTATATTGTGCTAATGCATAAGAGAAACCATACGGCAACATTCCTATAATCATAACGACTATTGCACAAAGACCACTTCCAAGATGAATAAAAAACCGCTTCCAGCTAAAGTCATGGAGTATCACCTGCTCCACAATTCCATATAGCAAGATTGGTGTAAATATTAAGGTCTGTGGCTTGATTAAAATTCCCACTGCCAACACAAAATATGCCGGAATCAGCTTTTTATCCGTAATTAGCAAGCACATTAACAGGACAAAGATAGTAAATACAGAATCTGTCTGTCCCCATATAGTGCTGTCCATGATTACTGCCGGGAAAAACAAATATATACCTGCAAGAATCAGTGCTGTTGTTTCACTCGCTTTTTTTCTTGCGATGCGATAAAGCAAATAGCCAATTCCCATATCGGCTAAAATAGCAGGCATCTTCGTCAACAGATACGCCAAGCCTGATGATGTAGATATTCCTGTAAGATTCCTGATAAATCCAATTATATATAAAATATAAACATATCCAGGCGGATAATCTGTAAAAGACTCCGATGGATAAAAGGCGGCAAATCCATTGTTATATACCATTTCTGCCCATGCCTGAAAACAGTTCATGTCACTCTCATGCCCTCTAATAAATGCCCCTGCAATCAGGCGAATTAACAATGCCAAGCCAAATACAATTCCTACTTGTATTTTTTTATTTCCGGTGTTTTGTTGTGTAGTTGCGTTTGTCATCCCCAAAAATGTCCTTTCTTAAAAATACGGTTCTATCTTACCACTTTGTGTTGTTTTGTTCTACTGTTTTTGTTCTTCTGTTATAAATGACGAATTTGCTTCATTGCAAATGGCGTTGGTTACTGGTATAGTATTAGGTAATGGAGGGGATCTCATGGAAAAATATGAAAAGACCGGATATTTAGAGCATGATTTTAAGATGTTCCATCTTATCCAGGCAGAAAAAAAAGAATTTGAATACCACTACCATGATTTTGATAAGATTATGATTTTGATTAAGGGCGATGTAACTTACCACATTGAAGGACGTTCGTATTCCTTAAAGCCCTTTGATATTGTGTTTGTAAATGCCGGGGAGGTTCATAAACCAGTGATTGAAAAATCAACGGTATATGAGCGTATTATTATTTACATATCCCCTGATTATCTCGCCTCTTTCAAGGAAAAAGAAGGGAATCTTGCAGCGTGTTTTCGTCATGCCAAAGCAAATAATAGTCACATCCTTCGTATTGATTTTTTTCAAAAAAGCAATGTATATGATGCGTTGATGCGGTTAGAAAGAGCATTAACTGAGGATGGATTTGCCAATGCGTTGTATGAACGACTGCTTTTTTTAGAATTCATGATTGAATTAAACAGAGCCGCCATTGATAAACATGTAAATTACATTGAAACGAATACGTCTAATGGAAAAATGATTGAACTGATTGATTACATTATGGAACATTTAACAGAGGAACTGACCATTGATATGCTTGCAAAGGAGTTTTTTATGAGTAAATACTATCTGATGCATTCCTTCAAAGACGAAACCGGATACACCATCGGAAATTACATTTCCACAAAAAGGCTGCTTTTAGCACGAAATCTGATCGAAGATGGCATGTCTGTGACTGATGCCTGCTATGCATGTGGATATCAGAATTATTCTACCTTTTCTCGTGCTTACAAGAAGCAGTTCCATACTTCTGCTAAAGAACATGGAAGGAAGCCCATTTTTTGTGGTAACATACAAGGATCCAAAGATTAATCCATATTCTACATATTTGGACAACAAGGAATTCCACTTGCGTCTGTCTTGTAGTCAGTATCACGAATGGAAAGTTTATTTTTTCTCAATAACTATTATTTCTTTACGGTTACTGTTTTTACACTACTGTATGAGCCATAAACTTTCTTGCTTGCGGAATCTACTTTGTAAGCACGTACCTTTACATAGTAGGTTTTCTGACAATTTACGGATGGTCTTCACTTTCGCAAACGACCTCACATATATACCATGCAAAAAGCCGCATACAGACATTTACATCTGCATGCGGCTCCATTACCACTTAATATCGTTTTATTTTCTTAGAAGGAGTCTTTTCAAACTCTGTTTCACGAACTAACAGTCGATACACCTTTTTGTAGGATGGTGCACCATGATTATACTCATCAATAATCTGCTGTAAGGTTGCACCAATATCATCTATTTCCTTTTTCTGTGCATACTCATAATCCGGGAAGATTTCAGCTTCGATCACACCTTCCTTTTCACGGACAAGAATTTCCTGAACAATGCGCTGTTCCCCGATTTTATTTTCTATTTCTTCCGGTGATACATTTTCACCGTTCTTCGTAATAATTAAGTTCTTCTTTCTACCCGTCAGGAATACAAATCCCTCTTCATCTACATAACCAAGGTCACCTGTCGCTAACCAGCCATCCTGTAAAGCTTCTGCTGTTTGTTCCGGCATCTTGTAATATCCCATCATTACACTACTACCACGAACCATAAGCTCCTCATTCACAACCTTTGCTTCGCAGTTTGGCAGCAATTGACCAACAGCTTCCTTCTTTGTATTCCAAGCAACTGTAGTACTAATAACCGGTGAACACTCAGTCATTCCATAGCCCTGTAACAGAGCAATACCATATTTGCCAAACAAATCTATATAAGCTGGTGGCAGATAAGCTCCTCCACTAAAAATCGTAGTAAATTGTTCTCCAAATACTTCTCTTTTTACGATTTCTGCCGGAAGACCTTCTACTTCTTCTAATTTCTTAGCAAATGTTTCAATCATGAGTGGCACCATAAGAATCATATTTGGCTGGAATAACTTAATATTCTTCGCTACACGCATCAAAGAATCATTGATACAGATAACACTGCCAAGTGAAAATCCTTTTAAAATATCCATACTGAGGCAATATGCATGATGAATTGGAAGCACCGATAAAATCACGGTTCTTGGCGGGATTTTCATATCAAGACAAGTCGCATTTTCTGCCAGATTACGATGTGTCAACATAACACCCTTGCTTTTGCCAGTTGTACCGGATGTAAACATAATGGTACAAAGCTGTTCTGGATCTATCTGAACCGCACAGCTTCCCTCATGCTCTTTTACTAACTGCCAGAAAGAAAGTACCGTTTCATCACTCTGCTCTTTCTGCATGGAAATCAAATATTTTAATTTCGGACAACGCTGTTTCACAATAGCTGCCACGTCACTGCGGACTTCATCCAGAACAAATACAGTCGCATCTGCACGGTCAACCAGTTCACACAATTCTTCTGCCGGAAGTGATACATCTAATGGAACGGCTACACTTCCACTATTTACAGTACCGAAGTAAGAAACAATCCATGGGTAGGATGTCATACCAGTAATAGCAACGTGACTTCCCAGCTCACCTAATGCTTCTAAAACACGCCCAAAGCTATCACTGTCTTTCTTCAACTGGCTATAAGTCTTTGCTTCTATTTCATCTTTTTTTACTTTATATCGAATGGCCTCTTCTGAGCCAAAATTTTGTTCTGCATTAACTATAATATCACGAATTGTACTGTACATTTCAATAATCGCCCCTTTCTATATCTATTTAGAAAGCTTTGTTAAGTAATCGATCGCTTCCTGCACAGTGCGGATATCAGCAACCTCATGCTGATCGATTTCCACATCAAACTCTTCCTCTAACTCACCTAACATGCTCATAAAATCGAATGAAGTAAAACCAAGGTCTTCCATAAAACGGGATTCCGGATGAATCGCTTCCGGTTCTACCTCAACATAATTTCCAATGACTTCTACTAATTTTTCAAACATATTTTCTGTCCTCTTCGCTTTCTATATTAATTTGATAATCTCTCCAATTGTTAAACCTGGATTTTCCACGCCTTTGAACATGATTTTGCAAAGATAATAATATAAATACTCTAACTGCTCTCTTGACACTGCCTTTATCTGGTGTTCAAAGTTAAAATCTAATCCGTTGTCCTCCGGACGGTGCATTACTGTCAGGTACATTGCCTGTGTCGTTGCTCCATTCGGATACCACTTTGTCTTATAATGAATATCGCCTAGTTTTTCCAAGCCCTTTTCTTTCAATGTCATTGGCTGATACGTTAAAGACATTGGCTCATAGGTCTGTCCACCCTGATTGTGATACACTTTGCTACGGTGTGCAAAATAAGCCACCGGATCATAGTCTGCATAGCGGAACAATTCATTCTGCTTGTCACGAATCTCATAAATTCCTTCTAAAAATGTCTTATCTTCAGAAATAATCGTACGGAATGGGAACGAATGAATTCTGGTACCACCTGATTTTTTCTCCTTCAAGGTAGCACGTCTTGCTATAGTTGTATTAATTGAGACATCATCATTTCCATTCATCTTCTGAAAATAAGTACGTAATCCCATCATCAATAGGCACACCAGTGAAACATGATATTTCTCACAGAAATCCATTAAACGTTTTGTTGGTTCTTCCTCTAAATGGAAAATGTCTAATGTAGCATCCACTGAATCAGAAACATTAATTGCCGCTCTTGCTTTCGGGTTATTCGTTCTCTTTCTCTCTGCCTCTAGCTTGTCGTTACCTTCAAGGCCATTGTAAATTGGTTCAGAAGCTTCAATCAATTTATGGAAGAATTCGGTATCTCTATCCTTGGCTTTACATCCTGCTTCATATGCCAAATCCTTCTGAAGCTGTTCAATGTAGGAAGCCATTTCCTTCGGATATGGAACACCTTCATACATTGTATTACAGTATATCTCTATAACATCACGCAGGAAACAGATGATTGACTGTGCATCCATGGTCATATGATCTACTAACATGTAAATTCCGCTGTAACCATCACTTGTCTTAATCATAACCACTCTGTTAAGAGGAGAATCCTCATGTTTAAAAGGAACCTCTGTCCATCCTCTCATGATTGCTTCTGCTTCTTCCATGGTCTTGTCTGAGAAGTCAACAAACTCAATGTCACGTTCCTCTTTATCTATCACATACTGATACCAGTTACCTTCCTTATCCTGTGCAAAACGGAGTCTCATGGATTCACAACGTTCATATGCTTTATAAATGGACTGTTTTAGTACATTCCAATCCAATTCTACCTGGATAGTCAAACTATTTCCAATATTTAACACTTGTTTTTTCGGGCAAAAGTTCATATAGTATAGATGGAACTTCTGTGCTGCCGTCAATGGATATACCGTGTATCCTTTTCTTTTTTTCATCATTTGATAATGCCTCCTATAAAATCATCCAACATAGTTTCATACGCTTCTGTATCTTTGTAATAACTCTCGGCGTGACTTGCACCTTCTACAATCAATTTCTTTTTCGGTGATGCGCAATTTTCATATATTTCATGGCACATGCTACATGGTACAAAAGTATCTGCATCTCCATGAATGAAAAGTATTGGCACTTCTGCCTTTCTAACTTCCCTTGCTGCATTGCACTCATCCAATCCATATCCTGCTTTTTTCTTATTGACAATGTCTACAATCTGCATCATCGGAAATGCCGGCATATGATACATCGTACGCAATACATTTGTAAATACATGCTTTGGTGAAGTGAAGGCACAATCGGAAATAATACCTTTCACCTGCTTTGGAAGCTTCAATCCGCTTGCCATCAATACCGTAGCCCCTCCCATGGAGGTTCCATGCATGAGAATCTGAACATCTGCACCATTTTTCTGAATCACCCAGTCTATCCATTTCATGGCATCTAATCTGTCCAGACAACCAAATCCTATGTACGTGCCTTCACTTTCACCATGCGCTCTCTCATCCACTAACAACATACTGTAGCCATGTTTCAGATAATAATCGGAAAGTGCAATATAATCACTCATTCCGTGACTTGTATATCCATGAAAACAGATGACCACTTTTCCATCTTCTTTCCCCGGAAAATATGTAGCATGTAGCCGCAGTTCATCGTCTGACTGTATGTAAATATCTTCATGTGGCTGCTCCAGAAAATATTTTTTTCTGGCTTGAAGCATTGGCTGATATTGATTCCAGTCTGTACCCGCCATTTTCATAGTGCGTTCTACCTTTGCCTTGTTGCGCTTCATGGTTCTTCGATATAGATATGCGGAACCACCCGCTTCGGCTATTGCCAGCAATCCGACAACAATTGCTGCCCCTCCAATGATTCTATTCATATTCGCTCCTTTTCTACTTTCTGCTTTCAATTATGTCTTTCAACTTCAGCGCTTTGTCAATATTTCCTTCTACTTTTAACTTCTGTAATGTGACAGCAAGAATCGGATCCAGTTCACCCGTTGCTAATTTCATTAATGTCTCTGCTGTACAGGTAAACATAGCATCTCTGTCAAAATACTCATATGGCTCCACATGCACTTTTCCATCCTTTGCCTCAACATAAAAAATACCTGACGCCTCTCCCACTATGTTAAACTGGTAAGCCAGATGCTCTGTAATATCACTGATATCCGCCTCCATAAACTTACCTTTTATCTCTGAAAAAAATTCTGCATATGTCATTTCTGCATCCTCCATTTTACTTTTCCGACCACAGGTCGATACTTTTTTATTTAAAAATATCACTTTTTCGACCGTTGGTCAATATGCATTTCTTATAATTTTCACTGTAAAATCATTGTATTTTCTACATATTTTACAATTGTTATACCGGTTTTTACTATGATATACTAAATCAACTAACAATTTATTACGGTAGGAGACAGTAGACATGCCAAATCATGAAAAATATGATAAAATTTTAGATGCTCTTCAGAGTTTACTGACAAATAAAGATTTGAAAACGATTACCGTCAGCGAAATTGCACAGACCGCAGGCATCGGAAAAGGTAGTATCTATTATTATTTTTCTTCTAAAGATGCCATTCTGGAAGCGCTGGTAGAACGAAGCTATGAGCAGCCCTTAGACATTGCAAAAAATCTGGCTAAACAAACATCCATTTCTCCATTTACACGCATGGCGATGATATTACAGGCATGTAGAAATTCTTCCTCTGAATTTCTTAGCCAACGAAAGACTTCCACCCAGAAAAGCGCACAGGAGCAGGCATTTATACACAAAAAATATCTGTCTCACGTAATTTCTGAGTTAAAACCGGCATTAACAGAAATCATCCAGCAAGGTATTGATAATGGAGAAATTCATTTTGACTATCCTTCTGCATTGGCAGAAATTGTATTAATTGTGCTTGTTGTGAAGTTTGACAACACACTTGTTCCTTCTACCCCGGAACAAGTTGAGGATACGATTCTCGGTTTGATTTCTTTACTTGAGAGGGGAACCGGTAACCCTGTTGGGTCTTTGAATTTTTTGACGTCATTGTAACAAGTTAGTTATTTCAAATTCGTGCGCATCAGTTTTTATATACTAGGAAATTTCATACATTACGTCATACAACGGACTGTTGTAATTTCCTAGTATATAAATAAAAGCACAGCTAAAAGATTGGTATCTTCTATCTGTGCTTTCTTATTCATTTATGTAACGATTCCTTTTACCGGAGATAATTTATCTCTGATAAAACTCCCCAGAAAATGCTGCATTTATCTCTGATATTTCACGAATACCCTTAATGTAATCATCATACATGTCCCATAAATCAATGTCACAATCATTCAATCCGTCGTCCTCTGGAATCCATTCTTTTATCAATGCAATTCTTTCTTCCTTGGTTGTGTCTTTAATTAATATGCTTTTCATTTACTCTATCCTCCCTTTAACCTCATGTTTTCTATACTTCAAGCTGATAGCCAACCGTTGCCTGTTTTCCATTTCTTACAATCGGTGTTTCTAATACCTGTTGCACACTGCGGAACTCACCTTTGCTTAGTTCCTTTTCCTTCAAATCAATGAACTGAAACTTTACACCTCTTTCTATCTTATGACTCATAAATCGGTTCAAAATCTTCAGCCCCGTGACCACATATTGGACAACTATAATCTGCCGGGAGTTCGCTTCCCTCATAAACATAATTACAGATTTTACAACGCCAACCTATAATTTTCTTATCTTTTATTTTTTCAGCAGACTTTGGTTTTACCTTGCTATGGTAATCTGCATAGGTAAGTGGTGTATTCTCACTTAACACTTTAGCATCTACTACTTCTGCCACAAAAAGAGTATGACTCCCCAAATCCTGAACACTTACAACTTTACAACTAAGCATTGCACATGTCTGCCAGCCCAAATATGAAACCCCATTCACATCAATTGGCATCTGCACATCTGCAAACTTATTCACATCCCTTCCTGATTGAAACCCAAAATGCTTGATAGTCTCAAAGGTGCAGGTCTGGTCTAATATGCTCAATGCAAAAACTCCGCTTTTCTTAATCAATTCACAAGTATAATTTGCATTTAACACTGAAATTGCAATTCTTGTAGGACTATTTGCCACCTGCATACAGGTATTTGTAATACAACCATTGGCAATTTCTCCAGATTTTGTAGAAAGCATAAATACCCCATAACTAAGATTAAATAAAGCTTTATTATCCATATAGCAATCTCCCTTCTAAATACAACTATTATTAAATTATTCTTCCCAACAATTCAGTATTTTACTACACATATACTTGAATATACGGTATCATTGATACAGTACACTAGTCTCTTATAATTGTCAACGTATTACCTGTTTTTTCTTTTTTTGTTGAGACTTCCCCAAAATCAATTTAAAGAACTCTGTCATTCTTTTTTCGAAATACATGATTTTCTATTAGAAAAAACCTCCCATAAGTTAGATTATACATCCACCTTATTGGAGGCCTTTTCATTCCTCATTTACTCTACAAAAGATTTTTATTATTTCGCTTTAACAGTTTTTACTTTTGACCACTGTGAATACAACTTTATCGATTTTCCATTTTCTTTTACAATCTTATAGGTTCTTATTCGCACATAATACTTTTTATTTGTATTCAGCTTATTTATGTTTTTCACGGTAGTCTTGTTCTTTGATATTGTCACCGTCTTTGTTGCCTTCTTGGTAAACTTCGCGCTGGTAGAATATTCAATCACATAGCCTGTCGTTTCTTTGGTCTGTTTCTTCCACTTCACTGTTATACCTTTAGACTTTACTTTCACTGCTGATAGACTGGTTCCCTTTGGTATAATCGTAAAAGTTTTTTTCATACTTCCACTATATTTACCTTTGAAAGCGACAACCACAGTTGCTTTTCCTACTTTTTTATTGTTCTTATAACTTACTGTATACCATTCAGAACTGATGATGTTGCCTTGTGTATCTTTTACTGTAACTTTAGGCTTTTTCGATTTTCCGTTGTACACATAGGAAGTCTTGGACAACACTATCTTTGCAGGAGCTGCTGTTTCTTCTGTTGGTGTGCCTTCTAGCACCTCTGTTGCATCGGTTTGCTCCGTTGTACTTGGCTGCTCTGCTATCACTGGCTGTTTTGATACTACTGCTTGCTCTGTTACTGCCGGCTGTTCTGTTATGCTTGGCTGCTCGCTTACACTTGGTTGCTCCGCTGGTGTCGGCTGTTCTGTTGGTGTCAGCTGTTCCATTGGTGTCGGCTGTTCCGTTAGTGTCAGCTGTTCCGTTGGTGTCGGCTGCTCCATTGGTGTCGGCTGTTCCGTTAGTGTCGGCTGCTCCATTGGTGTCGGTTGCTCCGTTGGTGTCGGCTGTTCCGTTGGTGTCGGTTGCTCCGTTGCTGTCGGCTGCTCCGTTGGTGTCGGCCGCTCCGTCGGTGTCGGCTGCTTAGCAACTTCCTTCACGGTAATTGTAATGGTCTTTTGTGTTGATTTAAAATTCGCTGTTTCTGCTGCTGTAATGGTAATTTTTGCAGTTCCTGCACCCACAAGGGTTACTTTTCCATTGGCATCTATCTTAGCTACATTTGTATTACCAGATACATATGTCAATTTACCATCTCCGTTAGTCTTTGCTTCCAATGCAAATGCACTGTCTCCTACCGTCTTTGTAACATCCACAGCAGTTATTTTCTGCTCTGCTTTTCGTACAGTAATGGTAATATTCTTACGCGCAGAGGAATAATTCTCTGTTTTCGCTGCGCTAATCACAACCGTTGTTGTTCCGGCTTTTAAGATTTTTACTTTTCCATTTTTATCTATCTCTACTACCCCGGAATCCAAATATGAATAATACGTCAAAGTTGTATCTGTATTTACCTTTGCACCTAGTGCAAAATCTTCATCCCCTACTGTTTTAACCCAATCATTCGCCGTTATTATTTGCGAACCTTGTGCTACATAAACATAAATTTGTGCCGTACCACTCTTATACTTATTCGTTTCCGCCGCATTAATGGTAATCCATACATAACCGGTTCCCACAATTGTTGCTTTTCCATTTTCTTCCACTTTAAGTATGTCTTCATTTTTACTTACATAAGTCAGTTTTCCATCCCCACTGGTTTTTGCAGTTAATGTAAATGCTGGATCCCCATAGGTTTTCATCATGTTACTAGCGGTTACTGTCTGTACTGCCTTGGCTACGGTAATGGTAATTGTCTTCTGCGCCTTCGCATATGTACTAGTCTCCGCTGCTGTAATGGTAATGGTTGTGGTTCCTCCTCCAACAATTGTTACATTACCACTTGCATCTACCTTTGCCACATTCGTATTACCAGACACATAGGTAAGCTTTCCATCTCCATTCGTCTTTGCTCCCAGTGCAAATGGTTTATCTCCATATGTCTTTTTAAAATTCGTTGCTGTTACTGTCTGAGTAAGCTTATTTACAGTAATAGTAATTGTTTTTTTAGCTTGCGAAAAATGCTCTGTTGCTGCCGCTGTAATGGTAATTTTTGCAGTTCCGGCATTTCCTATTGTAACTTTTCCATCTGCATCTATCTTGGCAACACTTGTATTACTAGATGGCATTGCCATACTCTTTAAACTTTCACATTCATAAAAAGCTTTTTCTTCAATCTTAGTGATCCCCTTAGACATTGCCACAGTCTGCAAATTTTTACAACCTCTAAACGCCTCCACCCCAACAGTAGTTACACTGGATGGAATTGTCACACTTTTTAGATTGCTACAATCATAAAACAAAGAATTTGCAAGACATGTCACACCATTCGGAATCACAGCCTGCTCAAGACTACTACATTCCCAAAACGTTGCTGCACCAATGCTTTTTACACTGTCTGGTATCGTTACACTCTTAAGACTCGTACAGCCACAAAATGTATAATCTGATATACTTGGTATTCCATTTTGAATTGTGATAGTTTGCAAACCCGTACAGTCAGCAAACGCAAATTCTCCCATGCTTTTCAGACTGGATGGAAGTGTCAGGCTCGCCAAACTAGTGCAACCACGAAATGCATTTTCTCCCATTTGGGTTACTCCATTAAAACCTGCAATACTTGTAATGCCGGTACAATTTTCAAATGCACTACTACTTAACGAAGCTACATTTTTCGGAATGGTAATACTTTTAAGACCCGTACAATTTTTAAATGCATTTGACCCAATCTCTGTTAAACTTTCCGGAAGCGTTATATTAGCCAGTTTGCTACACCCATAAAACGCGGAACTACCAATCCAGGTTAATCCCTGTGAAAGCTTTACCGTAGCAAGACTTGTACACTCATAAAAAGCTTCATTATCAATATGTGTTACCGATGATGGAATCGTTACGCTGGTAAGGCCACTACATCCACGAAATGCTTTATCTTCAATCCATTTTACACTACTTGCGATACTTACACTGGTAAGTTTTTTACAACCATAAAATGCATACTCCGGAATCTCTGTTATCCCACTTGAAATCTTTACACTGGCAAGACTGGTACATCCTCGAAATGCTCCCTCTCCAAGTGTTTCTAAGCCCTTTGGTAGCGTCACACCTGTTAGAGCGGTACAACCTCGAAATACGTTATCTTCAATTCTGGTTACCCCGGCCTTAATTGTTAATGTTTTTAACTTCGTACAATCTCTAAATGCGTTATTATCAATCAGTTTTACACTTTTTGGTATGGTTACACTGGTAATACTGGTACATCCTTGAAATGCGTTGTCCCAAATCTCCGTTACACCAGAGTCAATTGTTATCGTCTTTAACTTCGTACATTCTCTGAATGCATTTTCCTCAATTACCTTCACACTACTAGGAATCACCACACTTGTAATCGTATTATTACCACGAAATACACTACTACTAATTCTAGTCACTTCTGACGGAATGGTAACATTCCCTCCTGCACCAGAATATCCTATCAAGGTTCCATTTACAATAGAAAAACCATTTATTTTTGACGCTGTTCCTGTCTGTGCCACTTCTGAACTTTGGGTTGCGGCAGATACATTTATACCAGTTGTTCCCAATGCCAACGTCGCCGATGCGATAACAACTGCCGCTACTAACTTAATTTTACGCATTTTGTCCTCATTTCTATTTTTGATTTTGTTCTTTAATTTCCAAATTTATACTAATCAAGAAAATTATACACATCTTTCATCATATCTCAATATCAATGCAGTGTCACTGTACCAAAAGTCCTAGTACATTACAGTATTCATTTGCACAATCCTCTATCTGAAATTCTTGTCTTGTACAGTATTCACTTTTTCACTCACACTCTCTCGTTCCATCAGAGTCACAGGCAATAATACCATTCGTCCCTCTGTATCGCCATTTATCAATTCTAATAATAATTCCACAGCCACTTTCGAACGAAGCTCCAGATCCTGTGAAACCGTTGTAAGCGTAGGCCGCACCATAGAAGCTAATGGTATATCATCAAATCCTATAATGGAAAAGTCTCTCGGAATATTAACACCCTTCTCTTGTAAAAAGTTCATAAACTCTATGGCATACATGTCTGAGGCTACAAATGCTGCTGTGTATTCATTTATCTCTAAATAAATCTGCTCATATATCTTATGACGCTCCTCCTTAAAGGGACTAAGCATTTTAAAATCCTGTTTATCATAAGAAATCTTTGCGTCCTTTAATGCATTTGTCAAACCAACATATCGATCATGATCACAATCCTCATCATTATCTGATAAGAACATAATTTTCTTATGTCCTTTCCTTATTAAATAGGAACCGGCTAAAAAACCACCTTTTATATTATCAATTCCAACATCGGAATATTTATGTACATTTTCCTGATAAGAGTCTACTACCACAAATGGAATATGCATATTACTGCGTAATCTCTCGTAATCTGCTGCACAAAAACCAATGAGTACTAACCCTGCCATGTTCCACATAGATGCATAACGAACAATCTCATTAATATCCTGTTCTTCCTTTAACATAACAAAATATTCATTCTCAGCCAATTCCTTTGAAAGATAATTCAGCATCCCGCTTACAAATGGATCTTCTATCATCTTATTCTCATATTTTGCATCATTTGATAACACAATGCAGACAATTTTAGATGTATTCTGCGCTAATAACACAGCTGCCATATTAGGAAGATAGCCACTCTCTTCTATTTTTTCCTGCACCTTCGCCACTGTTTGCTGAGAAATCTTCTTGGTTTTACCATGAATAACATTAGAAACGGTTGCTGTGCTAACGCCTAATTCTTCTGCAATATCTTTTATTGTAACTCTATAATCGTTCATTATTTATCCTCAATTCATGTACAATCTAACATGTCATTTTGCAAGTTCAAAACAGTTTTCATCCCATTCTTTTCTACCTGCCCATTACTTTTCATCCGGTGCCAAGCCAGTTACACGATTCATTCATGTTTCTCTTTCAATCCTTTTAAGCAGACTGAATAAAAAAGCCACATATATTACTTCGCCCCAATGCAAGAACCACACGCCGTCCATGGGTTGTCACATGTCCGGCCATCTGAATCAGATTGCTTATGACAGTTCTGATTCTACGTCGTTTAACCGGATGTTTGCTCATTCCTTACTTTCTTAGGATTACAATCTTGTTGGAAACATTGGCTACCAGAGGAATATGCTTTAAGAAACGATAAATCGGTACAAACACTGCCATTCCTTCTGCAAGCGAATGGTCTGCAACATGGGTAAAGGAAGACAGCTTATCTGCCAGAAGCATACCGTTTTTAACTCCCCACGTGAATTTTGCTTCACTCTGGTCTATGGACTTTTCTTTTATGTTTTTGACAATAAAAGGATTCATAATTTCCACAAGAACTGTAGCTTTCTTGAACTTCTTATCGATAATGTCAAAAATCTTCACCACATCTTTCTCTGTAAGATACATGGTTAGTCCTTCAATAATAACCAAGACATGTTCTCCGTCGTATTCTATCTTTTCTGCCCAGGCTTCATCCATTGCAGACTCTGCAAGCTGATAGATTACCGGTCCCTGTTCCTCCATAAATCTTGACCTAACATTAATGGTATCCGGCAAATCAATATTATACCAGCTCTTATATTTTTCTTTATTACGATAGCATCTGGTATCCAATCCGCAAGCAATATTGACCACAATTGCATTCTTATGCTTCTCAAGATAATCCGTCACCATTTTATCTAACATAATCGTTCTTGCTATCACACCACTTCCCATGGCTACATCTTTATCGGCAATTGAAAAATCATATTCTAGCTTCTCCACAATTTCTACTGCCTTCTCATCGTGAATTACAGCATGGTTCTTCTTTGTTTCCTTTGCTCTTGCGTACATAGTCTGCAGCATGGTCTCAGGCACACCGTTAATTGAAATTTTCTCTTGTTCTTTCATTCTTGTATATCCTCTCATTTATTTACTTGCAATAAGTTACTTGATGCATCTTTTTATCCTCATACCTCCTGCCTCTCCGCTACTCTTAGTGTCTTAACACCACATACAGGATTGACAATGGTTGCTTTCGGGTGTTCCTTTAAATACTCCTTTGCAATGTCTTTTGTTATACCGCAAGTTAGTCTCTGCTAACTTTTTATTATACAATTATTTTTTTGATATGTAAAGCAGATTTTAAACTACTTTTTCATACCTGCTCACAATTAATTACATCTTCACCAGCATTTACATAACTGATATTTCATATTATCGTATTCTCTGTATGCCTCGTTAAACTGTTTTTCTGGCGACCAGCTTTCGTAGCTATCTGAATACTTTACAAGATAGCCCTCATCTGCCGGGTTTTCATCTGCTGTGAGTAGCCACCCTCTGTATCGGTTGTATTCACCACTGCTCATTGGGGTTGCTTCAATTACTTTTGTTCCTATGTATTTCTTCATAACTCATTCCTTCTTTCTTAAAAATTTGTACTAAAAAAGCAGCCTATTGTTTAGGATGCTTCATTTCAAAATGTTCACACTTTGCATTATTTGTATTCCATATTTCAGGTGGTATTCCATTTCTTTTTGGATATGCTGAACATGAATATGCCAATCCAGGCAATCCCCTTTTTGCACAATCCAAACAAGTACAAAAAATTCACCTTTTGTAGCAATGTGACCGTCTCCACATGCGGTATCATTTTTCAGGCACCCAACATACCGCGAACCCGTATGGTTACTGGCTTTTTACACCCTTTGATATTTTAACATGTTTAAGCAGTGCTACCTACTCCATTTGGCGTACAGACCGTTTGACTTTGCAAACGTGTGACGGGTACGCCGATATTTTGTGCCGCTATTGTAATGGCAAAACGTTGTAAATACCGCTGCCGGATTGGGTGATATATCGGTCCGCAGATTTGTTTTGGGTAGTTTTGCGAATGGCATTAACACCTACCGATTAGGACACTTACGTATCAATGTCCACTTTTGTACATTCAATGTCCGCTTTTTGTACTTTGAATGTACACTTTTCGCTTCCAATGTCCGCTTTTGTAGTTTCGGTGTCTACTTTTATATTTTCAAATAGCGCTCTAAAAATTCTTCCAGCAACGCTCTTTTAAGAAGGCACCAATAACCTCTAATGGCTCACCTTCATAATACTGCACCAATAATTTCTTAAACTCTGGAACATCCTTTTCTGGTATAACCAAAAATCCCATACCGTGTGCAATCAAATAATGATTGGCAAAAATAACCGACGCTCGCTTATTTCCATCTTTGAATACGTGCGTTTTCATACAGTACATACATAACTCAATTGCTATCTCTATTGGCTCTTTATTTTGACTTCTAATTTCGTCAATTCTCTCGATAACCACTGTTTCGATAGGCAATGGAGGAACATAACTTGTTCCTCCAATCTGTACCGGAATGCCACGAATACGACCTCCATCATAGAAGAAGCCTTCATTAACCAACTTAGCAATATGACAAAGCATATGATAATTACTTTCACTCTGAATAACATCTCTATCTAAGATAAATTCCCAGGCGTGTTTCAAGTTAAGAATCTTCTGCACATCAGTAGCCGATACTCCATTAACTTTTCCATTCTCGATAATATCCTCTGTCTGTGGAAATGTCGTTGCAACACCTTCTAACACTGCCTGAGCATAAATGTTTGCTTTCATATTTGCTCTAGCAAAATCCAAATTCTGTAACACTCTAGCCGAAAGTTCTTTATCTTCGTAACCAAGTGCTGCTAAATCTTTATTTATTTTACGATTGGCTTTATTTAAATCTTTACGTTCCTTGGCATTGCGCAAAAGCAACTGATACAGTTCATCTGAATATACGTCTACATAAGTAGATGTCAATTTCCCCGCTACTCGCTTACGCATATATAAGTATTTCGCACTACTTGCTTCCTTAATTTCCGGGTTTCCATCATATGGCATCAGATTAAGTCTTGCCTGTATATCTGCTCTTTGCTGTAATAATTCTTGAATTTCTGAATAGTTTGCTCCCATTCATGTCACCTCTTTCTTTTTAGGGAACTTTTGTGTTATTTATTATACGCAAAAGTTCCCTATTGTTAAATTTGGTGTATATAAATGGTTGCTATATAGACGAACATAAGTAAAAACTTTTGCAACATACAGCGAGTACGCCGATAGTTTATTACACCATTATCAGCTAATGTTGTTAGAAATACTGCCGCCGGTAAAGTCATCATTCTTGTCCGCACATTTCTTTAGGTGAAAAATTGAAATAACTTTTACACTTTTCCAATTATGTCTGAGAGTTCTGTGTTGGACTAAGTTTTCCGACTTTCTCAGTAAACTTAATATCATATTTTTTGCTGTTGTATTCCACTTCATCAACAGTCAGCTTATGCTTATTCAACTCTATCAACAGCTTGACTACTGTACCACCAAAAACTTTCTTCCTTGCATGTTTCTGTCTGATGTATGCTTGCCCTAAAAGAGACAGAAATAACGAGGTCAATCTCTGTTGTCCATCCAAAACTGCAGTGTCTATTATTTTTACATTAATATTACTCAATTCATAATTAACGCTGTCTGCCTGTTTTCTACTATCAAATGTAACTTCTGACAAAAAATTACAGAGATATGTATCCCAGCTGACATTATCATCATCAACATGCCAAAACAAAAAAGTTGCAATCGGATAATCTAAAAGAATAGAGTCCCACAATTTTTCAATCTGTTCCATACTCCACACATATTGTCTTTGAAATGCAGGCATAACATACTTTCCATTTTTTATATGCTCCAATGGCTCATATATAGTAATACTGTTATCCAATAGTACACTCATAATACAGTTCCTCCATCCTTAATCCTTTCTGTAATTTCTAAGCAGATATCCATCAATATGTTCCCGATAATAATGTCGGGAACATACTAACCTTCCTTGATTATTAGCTTACTCTTAATCAATAGTCCAATGCCCACTATAACCTCTTCCCACATAATGAACATTGCCCATTTTCTTAATTTCACGTTCAACCGTTTTCTTGCTTACACCTGCTTTTACTGCGATCTGCTCTCTTGTTACCTTTTCATTCTTGCGTATTTCAGCAATAATTATTTCAGCAAGTGTTCTTTTTTCCTCTTGAACGACACCTTGGGCGACATTTTGAGCGACATCCTGATTTGTTGTCGCCTCTGACTCCACAAGATACTTCTTATTCTTAATCGTAGCATTCACCATAAATGCAACTGTCTTATACTCTGGCTCTGGAAGACCAGCTTTTTCCATCTCACGATACATACGGTCTACACCTTCACCAAACTCACGCACATATTCATACTCATGCAGAAGTTGTGCCATCTTCGGATTTCTTGAAAAATGTATCTCACGCATATTATTAAGACGCACAGTTCCAGGAAGTGTTCCCGGACTCTCCACTGTAATATGGTCGTCAAACATCTTAATCTGAATATCCGTACCCTTTATGCTGTAATCACGGTGTGCAATCGCATTTACAATAATCTCTTTCCATGCAAATTCCGGATATTCCGATTCTGTCACAAATCTTGCATCCGGTCCAAGATAAGTATGTTCTTTAATCTGTGTTCGCACATATTCAATGGTCTGCTCCACCAAATCAAGTATACGACCTTGAAACATCTTATCCTTAATTACATTCATTTCTGCACCGACTTTTGCTTCAGTACCTTCATATCGTATAAAACGTACCCTTGACCTTGGAAAAAATCTCTGTGGGTCTTTTCCAAACATCATAATAGCAGCACCACTCATTTCTTGGCGTCCTGCAACATTCACAATGTAATCCTTATTCTGTCTGATGTATTCTTCCGGAGTTTTTCCATATCCAATCTTCTCACAGTACTTTGCAACAAATTCCATATCGATATCATCCAAAGTACTTCGATATACAGGCTCGTCCTCATAAAAACGCATTCCCTTAGAATACATAAGTTCCATACGCTCATCAAAGGTAAGTTTCTTAGATTTATCACCAACACGTAAGAATGCCTCATCTCTGTGATTCACATGCATATCTGCACTCTGTGGAATCTTAATAAGTAAAATGTGATTTGCATTACCATTCTTATCAATGCAGTCCACGGTTTCCTTTTCGATGAAAATAGATGGCTGACAAAAATCATATCCTGCACGGAGTATTTCATTGATATTCTTCGCATAATCATCAATTCCGGTAATCTCACCATTATCTTCAACACCTACAGCCAAGAGTCCGCCGTCTGCATTTGCAAACGCAATTATCGGAGTAGCAATTGCTGTCGCTTCTATCTTTGCACTCTTACGGTCAAATGACTGTTTCTCTGTAGTCGTACACATTTCTTCAATTGTCATATCTGTAAGTTTCATCTGCTGCCTCCTTTCTTTTCTCGTAAAACGCTCTGTTTACACATTCAAATTACTCCTGCTAACGCAACTACTTATCCGTCTTCGTACACCATCCATTTCTATTTTTTGTTTCTTTACCAGATGTATACTTTCCTGATATTCCGAATTTTGCAATTGCAGTGTTAACGATATTTCTAATTGCAATTTTTTCGCCAATCACCCAAAGACGTCCACCTTGAGCTCTATTATCGATAACCTCAAGACCATTACTTTCAAAGAATTTTCTCACTTCACTATCTGAATAATCCTTTTCGTTTATCACATTCTCATCTTTCGGTTTTGAGCCATCTGTATTTTTCTGACTAGCCTCGTTTTTAAATCCGCCAGTTTGAGCATTGCTTTCATCTTTACTGTATGACTCTTCTTTCTCGATTTTTTTCGGTTTCTTTTTATATCCGGCAATATCAATCACATCTGAATAGATATATAAATCATCTAACGCACGGGTAAATGCAATATATTTTTCATTTCTACTCATACGTCCAGAAAGTACTATTACAGAACTAAACTCCAGTCCCTTAGCATCCTCTATACAAATGATATTCCACCTTGTATGATGAATGCTAAATTCCTCATCTGTCATATTATGGAATTTCTGTTCATATGCCGAAAACTTATCAAGCAAGTATCTAGCTTCCGCATCATTGCTTACCAAAATCGCAGCCAAACCAGCTCTTTGTGTATCTAATAGTTGTGTAATCATCTCCGATTCAAATTCAGATACAGTTTTCAATTCATGGACACCTTTGCCCGGTGTATTAATTGGATTCATTTCCATTCCAAATACACGATTGCAGTATTCCGTAACCTGCGATGCATTTCGATAATTTTCCTGCATCTCATAATAATCATAATCGCATGTTTCAGAGAACTCGTCCCAACTATCTACACCCTTAGTTCCTTCTATATGTTGATGAATATCACCAAACATATTAAAAATAACCTTAGTTCCATTAATGTTCTTAAGTAGTCTTACTTCTTCTGGTGCAATCCCCTGCGCTTCATCTATCGCAAGCAAAGATTCTCTTGAACCGGGAGCCCCCTGATAGCAATAAATAGTTTGTAAATAAAGATATGGTGAGCATTTAACCGCACGAATATTACCACTTTCTGCACGCTTAATACCAATTTTTTCCATAACAGTATCATAAGCCTGTTTAATTGCGTTGTTACTTGCAGCTGATAAAAACTCTCGCTCTTTCCTAATTTTTGAATAATAATCAAAATCTAAGTACTTATCCGTTGTTCCTTGTAATATTGATATACATTTCTCTGCCTTATCTACATCGGCCTTTACTTCATCTAAATAAGACACATACTTATCTTCTATTTTGGAAAATTCCCAAGCAAGCATAAAGAATCCACCAATAAGTTGTCCTGTCTTATCAATTGCGCCGTAGATATCATTTGCTGTATTCTGACTGAACTCATTCTTTATATTGCTAAATGGTTCTAACACGGTTTCTATTTTCTTATTTAATTCGTTAAGTGTATCAAAATACTCTGTATCTGCTTCTACAGACGCAATTTCCATGCGTAACTGCTCTATTCTATTCTTCGCCATTTCAATAATTTTTACACGATTCTGAACCGCAATTTCATTTTCTTCCGGATTAAGTTTTTCTAATTCTTTCTCTGCTTTTATAATGTCTTCCTCAGATTTAGAAATTAGCTTTGTAATTTCACGTATTACTTCATTTTTTCTATGACGCAAAACTGCACTCAATGTATATAACGAATCCAATACATTTCTAATACCTTTGAAATACTTAACCACTACTTGATTATTCGCATTTAAAACATCCTGTATTTCAAGCAAACGATTGCTAATTCTCTGTGCATGTGTATCGCTTATTCTCCTCTCATTCCGCCTAATTGAAAGAACCGAATACGCTTTTTCCAAGGAAACTTCATCCCTACCAATGCTATCATAAATCTTGCAAATATCAACAATACATTCTTTCGAATAAACATACCGCTCATGCTCTGCACTGATTCTCGAACCATAATTTATCTTTCCGTATTCTCCAGCCTTATGCCCCGGATATTTTGAAATACAATAATCATAATATTGCTCTATTGTACCCATATTAACATCCGATATTTCTAATTGATGACGCATACTTTCTGCTAATTGTACGTACATTTGAGACGGAGTAATAACATAAATACTATTTCTGCTCAAATTATTAGGATTATCGTATAACAAAATCGGCAATCTATGTAACATGATCATTGATTTACCAGAACCTGCACATCCCTGTACAACCATATCTCTACCATACGGAGCCTGAATAATTTCTCCTTGCTTCTTCTGAATGGAGAAAACAATATTCTTAAATTCCGGTGTACTTCTACGCTCTAACAATTCTTGCAAAAACTCATCCGAAATAATCTTTGCCGCTGCATCCGGATCATAATCATCAGGATTGAAACGCTTAATCATTTCTTCCAAATATTCATCACTAAGGAATTTTTTCGATTTCATCAGTTCTAATGTCTCTGCATCAAATAACCCCGGAAACAAATTTAATGCTTTAGCCACACGTGTAAAGCGAAGTGTTACCTGATTTTTTACAAGCAGTTTATAATCTGTATAATACTTTTCTCCATGTTTTCCTGTAACAACACCATTATATTCAACAGACGCGTTATCCAATATATAATGACGGCATAATGGCATTGTCCATGATGTCACAAAATGTTCTCCAACATATCCGCATTCATGTAGACCGATTTTTATCTCCTCAACACCACTTTCTTGAGAATTTTCATACTGCAACAAGAGCCTTGTATGATACAACTCATCTCTAGCTTGCAATAACTTCTTTCTATTTTCCCTTGTATCCGCCATTCCATTCTGTGCCAATACTTTTGCTAAGTATGCATCTGGATTAATTGAAATATCAGCATTTTTTGCTTCATAAACATAGTTTTTCATTCTACGTTCTAATTTCTCTAATACCCTATTCATTCGCCGAATCAGTTCATCCAATACGGCTTGTTCTTCTTTCCTTAATTCCTCCGGATTATCATTAAAATTCAATGCTTTTCCCCACCTTCTCTTACATCTCTAAAATCGCTTGAATAGACCTTGCGGTATGCGCACCTTCAAATCTTATACATGGAAAATATTCCGTATCCAATATTTCTCCTTCTGTAATAAAATCTGCTGCATACAAAGGCTGACCAAACCATACCGTCTTTTTATCAATAACAGTAATTGGATTAGTCACATATTCAAATGATCGTATATATTCTTGTAAACCCTCTGGTAAATCTACATCTTCTGAAATTCTAATGCAAATTTCCAAACCATCTTCATGCTTTTTGCTCAACACAGAAACAAGCTCGTGAATTGCCTCATCATCATCGTCAATAACATCCGGCATATCAATATGTATCTTATTCTTTGCATCTGCTATATCTTGAATAAATCGTTTCCAGCTAGACGTTCTATCACCTACATAAACCAACGGATTTTCCTCTTGCATCGGAACCATCTCTTCCATAACGCAATCATCTTTCACATCTTGTTTTTCTTTCCATATCTGGTTCATTGCTTTGGTAAAGATCAGTTTCTTCGATATATTTTTCCTTACCAAATAATCTACATTCGCAACTAAAACAAACTTGCCCTTTGCACGAGTAAGTGCAACATTAAATAATCGATTTGCCGTGTCATTTTTTAACGATGTTAAAAGCATCCCTGGATAAGGCATTCTAAAACAATCGACTGCATCATATACAATCACTGGCTTCTCTGAACCTTGAAACTGATGAACAGTTGCACAGGATACTTTTTGCCACCTTTTATCATATTCTTGAATGTCTCTTATCATAGCTAATACTAATCTGGATTGTGCGCTATAAGGCGTGATAATACCCACTTCATACTGTGTAATATTTTTTTCAGCCACACGTAAACACATTAGCGCCGACATAATATTAATTCGAGAGCCGTCCTTTGTCTTTGTGCAAACAGAATACATTCCACTTAGGTCTATCAATGACATTGCCGAATCCGGACATGGATGACACTTTGCGATTTCTTCTCTACTCTCTGCAATTATTTCAGACGTTTTTAATTTTCCATGATACATATGCTCACTCACAAAATCTGCTATATCCTGATGCATACGATACTGTAAATCCAACATCACTAACCACCCATGTCCTTGGTCATTCTCAACTGCATCTGTAATACCTGTATATTCAAAAATATCCCGTGTCAATCGTTCTTCTGCATTATTCTGAACAATGGCTGGTAACTGTCGAAAATCTCCAAGACATACAAAATAGTTCTTCGCAATACTTGCTGCAAATACTATCTGTGGTACATAGGCCATACTCGCCTCATCAAAAATCACCACATCAAATCTCTGATTATAAATAGCTTTGTCAACGGTTGCTTTCGATACCGTAGTTGCTACAAATGCAGAATTTTGAATCAATAATTTTTCTTCTTCTAAAAGATATTCACGAATCTTATTAAGTTTTTTATTTATTTCCACCCTTTCTGGGTCTTTTCTCTTGAGTTTACGTTTTCTTTCTGTTAACTCATGATACTCTGTTGCCTTCTCCGGGTTTCTGTGTAACACAAACTGATAAGATGTTAATGTCTTACTCTCAAGCAATTCCTTTGTTCTAGGATATCCATATCGAATAATCTTTCCATCCGGTAAATCTGCCTTTTTAGCTACTCTAAGAAGTGCTCCATCTACAGAAACATTACTATATGATAACATCAGAACTCGTCTTCCATTTTTTATATGCTCTAATGCAATATTTGCCAATGTTTCCGTTTTACCTGTTCCCGGTGGTCCCCAAATAAATGTAATCCCCTCTGATATCGCTCTATGAAATGCAAGGTTCTGTCCGCTCTTAATTCCTTGCCATTTCGTAATTTGCCTTCTACCATTACACGCAATTTCATAAGCCAAAGAATCCGTACTAGGTTCCATTTCTTCAAGCCGTTCCATCAGTGCTTCTAATAATGCCCATTGCTCACATGTCATATCAACACTTTCAACAGAATCACCAATATACTCTACCGTTCTTATAAGAATAGAGAAATCCTCACATGAAATAACATATCCAGGAACAATATTATCCGGAAACCAAAGTTTAACTGCTGTTCCATCTGGGAAATGCAAATCCGTATCTGTATCAAACGCATACAGATATTCCCCACTTTTAGTCGGAAGTTTCTCCCCATCTATAATCTTGTACTTCTTTCCTCCAGTAGATTTCAAATAATTAATTTCATTATTGATTGCAAAATGAAAATCTCTCTTAAAATTGGCAAACGAAGCTCCAACACTTTCACCCTGAATTTCTTCCTGCAGTTCTTCATCTTCCAATTCAAGTAAGCCTGCAAACGCAGCCGGATAAGAATACTTGCTGATAGTTCCATAAAAATCCACTGCAATAATTCCATCTCGTATATATTCAATTGTACCTACTGCATGTGTATTGGTATTCATAACTCGCATACCAACAAGCATTTCTGTATCCATAACCCATCCATCCTAACTACAAAAATTATGCAACTACATTAACCGCATTCTCTTTAATCTCATTAATCTTTTCCATCAACGCTGTTCTTGTCCTTGCATCAAACAACTTAACAAAACTAATTGGCTTATCAAATAGCGGTTTCATTAGTTCCTTAATATCTTCCATATAACCATTTTGCTCTATATGATTAATAATCTTATGCACAAATACAACCTGTTTCTGATTCAGCGATGCATCATTAATAAACGAAGAAAATGATTCCATTGCAGCATTATGGTCTAATTTCGCATTCTTGCGTACAAGTAAACCAAATGGCGTATCTCCATATTCTCGCTGATAATCTTCCTTGCTACCAAGTTCCTCTGTGAGAACATGCTCTAATGCCGCATAAGCACCAGCCGACAACCGAATATTATGTGTAAGTTTGTGTATTGCAATAGAATTGCCGTATTCATCCACATGATATTGTCAATATTACTTTACACTTTTTTCTCAACGATGTTCGACCTATGCTGCCGCCTGCACAGTTCATGCTTTGCAGAATGCCATATTTATTGATCGCTTTACGATATAATTCGCTTGTGTACTGTGTTCCTCTGTCGCTGTGAAGGATTACACCACGAAGTGCCGGATATGCTTTAACGGCATTTTCAAGTCTTTGCTCTTACAGAGCAACTTTCATGATTGTATCCATGGCTAACCCCAATACTGCCAGATCATTTCGAGTTTCACTTCCTGACAAATCTGATTGCCAAGAATAAAATATAGTTATTTCTGAAGTATTCATATATCTTTTCCTCCAATATCATCAAATCCGCTCACTCAATTCACTGACAACAAATCAAGCAACCCAACCTGCTACTATTTTATCTCCAATACGTTCTCGATGCTTTCCCACAGAGTTTCCATCTAATCAAAATACCGTTCCAGCACTTACCACATAAAACATATCGACTTCGAAAAAATCCCACAAACTGGGCTTTTCGTAATCATATTTATTTCACCTTAGACATCAAAACTACCGTCTCCACATGCCCCGTCGAAGGAAACATATCAACTCCCACGCATCTATCAACCCGATAGCCACAACCAAGCAACATTTCCAAATCTCTTGCCAGGCTGCTAGGTTTGCAGGAAATATACACCATCCTGTCCACGCCGTAATTGATAATCTTGCGAAGAGCTTTCGGATTCACGCCATCTCGTGGCGGGTCAATCACAATCAGATCCGGCTTCTCCGGAAGTTCGTCTAATACTTTTAGCACATCACCGGCAATAAAGGTACAATTATCAAGCTTATTGAGTCCGGCGTTCACCTTGGCTGCTTCCACGGCTTCCTCCACAATCTCAACACCAGTTACATGAGAAGCCACTGGAGCAAGCATCTGGGCAATTGTACCAGTGCCACTGTAAAGATCATAGATTTTCTTATCCTTAGTTTCGCCAATATATTCTCGTGCTGTGTCATAAAGCACCTCTGCACCGAGAGAATTAGTTTGGAAGAAGGAAAATGGCGTAATCTTGAACTGCAATCCTAACAGTTCTTCGGTAATATAATCACGACCAGTTACTACTTCTGTTCCTTCGTCAATGACTGCATCCGCCAGACTGTCATTCTTTGTGTGAAGAATACCGGCAATTGTGCCGTCCAAATCAAGCTTTAGCAGACGTTCTGCCCAATCCATGCAATCTACTTCCATCTGGGTTGTAGTAATTAAATCTATCAGAATCTCGCCGGTTTTTGCAGTCTTTCGCACAAGTAAATGACGCAGATATCCCAGATGAGACATTTTATGATAAAATGGTAATTGTTTTTCCTTTGCATATTCCAACATGCAATGCAAAATCTTACGGTAATCTTCATCTACAATCTGGCAATCCGTAACAGATACAATATCATGAAAACTGCCTCTCTTATGCATACCCAGTGCCAATGGGCCGTCTTTACACTCATCTCCGAAGGAAAATTCCATTTTATTCCGGTAACCTAAGTAGGTTGGGCTCTTCTTTACACCTTCAAATATGTCATCAAAGGTTCTACCAGTAACAATACCATGTTCCCCTGTCGGACATTGCTCAAAACGTTCAATTACATCTGCAAGCAAATCTCGAAGCTGCTTTTCCTTGCAGTCTAGCTGCATTTCATAAGGCATAGTACGATAACTACATCCTCCACACGTTCCAAAATGCGGACAGTCGGTTTCCACCTCATAATCTGCCGGTTTTACCACTTCTAACAATCTGCCTTCTGCTTTGCCCTTGCGAACTTTATTGACACTGAACTTGATTGTCTGCCCTGGCAGTGCATTTTTAACAATAACACGTTCGCCTTCACATACTACTTCTGCTTTATTAGGGAAAGTAACTTTCGTTACAACGCCCTCATATATCTGACCTTTTTTCATTGATTCCTCCGCAAATTGTGTTTTATTTGTTTTTCTTTAAACTTTCTAATTCTTTCTGTAACTTTTCATATTCCTCTGTGGACACCGTATCCGAATCCTTTGGCTTGGCAAACAATACCTTGCACACCAATCCCAATCCGCCAAACATACACACCAACATAATCAAATACTCATAGAGATTAGTGGAATGGAATGTAAACTGTGTTCCCATAATAACCGATGCCACAATAATCAAAAGTCCACATCCGGCTAACAGCTTTGCGCCTAATGATTCCATATTTACAAACATCCAGACAACACCAATAATAAATGGAACAACGACAAGACCACCTGTGCGGAATGGTCCCCAATGCCAGCTATAAAAACCAGCATGTACATCCACTCTTGACATAAACCAGTATGTCCCCACTGCTAATAATGCTAATCCGGCCATAAATTGTAATAACGGATTTCCTTTTTTCATAATTTTTCTTCACATATGCCTATTGGTCTGGCATATGCATCCTCCTTTCGTATTTACATTGCTTAGGTAATTGCGAAACGCCAACAAGGTAGTGAATTGTCAGAATTGTTTGTGACAGATAGCTGTTTGCTACATAGTCTATATGTGACCCTCTGAAAACGTCGGCACTTGGGCTGTGTATTTTGCAGCCTTAGTGTCCGCTACGTTTGAAGGGAGCGAGAGCGCGTCAAATATAGACTATGTAGTAAGCAGCTATTTGCACAAACAATTCTGACAATTTGCGGCT